>NZ_JAMQHY010000048.1:0-26989 GCF_023845705.1 Clostridium sp. ZBS15 | reverse complement strand
ACTCAGTCCACTTTGCTTATTCATATATCAACACTCTGCTAAAACATAGCCAATTTATTAAATGATTATTTTATTGAATTTAATTACATATTAACATTCTTTATGACTACCTGTTTGCCATTTCTTTCTCTCTACAAATCTACCCATAAAAAATGCAAAAATTCCGACACCTATACCTGTTTGAACACAGAAAAGAAGGCTTTCTATTTCGCCTGGTAATTCTCCATCAATCCATGTTTCCATAACAGGTGTAAACCAAGGTTCATATTCTCCATGTATTTCTTCTATCATTTCACTTCCAGCATCATCAGATCCACCAAATTCAGCACCTTTTAATGCAAATAGAGGAACTATAGTAATAATTAATGCAATAATTAATAATATTATTACTGTTTTTTTATTTTTACTCATTATTATTTTCCCTCCTTCATAAATCCAATTGATGTTAATTCAGATTTTGCATATGTTTCTAATCCAATAATAACAATAACTGTTAATATACCTTCAACAATTGCAAGTGGTATTTGAGTTGGTGCAAAAACACCTAAAAATTTTATTGCAGAAGCACCTATTCCACCATCTGGTGATGGATAAGCAATAGCAAGTTGTAAGCTAGTAATACAATAAGTAAATAAATCTCCTAAAGATGCTGCTAAGAAAATACCTAACTTTTTATTTACTTTTAACTTTTTGCATATAATATATATTATGTACGATAATATCGGTCCTGCAATTGACATAGAAAAAGTGTTTGCTCCAAGTGTAGTAAGTCCACCATGTGCTAATAAAATTGCTTGAAATATTAATACTATAATTCCTAAAATCCCAACAGCAAATGGTCCAAATAAAATAGCACCAAGACCTGTTCCAGTCATATGAGAGCAACTTCCTGTAACTGATGGAATCTTTAAAGATGATATTACAAATATAAATGCGCCTGACATTGCTAAAATAACTAATGATTTCCTATCTTCTCTTAAAGTTTTTTTAATAGAAAAAAATCCTGCTATTAAAAATGGTAAACTTATAATTCCCCATGATACACAATACTTAACTGGTAAATACCCCTCCATAATATGCATCGCATTTACTGCTGGAGTTATTCCAAATAGCAAAGTAAATATGATAGCGATTTTCTTAATGTTTTTTTGTTCTTTCATTTTATTTCTCCTTTCAAATAAAAAAAGATACCGAATTTAATGATTCCCACTCATCAAACTAGCATCCTAAATAATCTCTTTAAATAAAATTAAAAGAGACTTGTCCATATATCGTCATCGCTCGTAACTATATATATGTTCGATACAAAAGGCAGGTCTTCTGACTTAGGAATTATCACTATATTTTTGTCTTCCCAGTTTCCCAGTGACATAATAAAATATAAATCTTCCAATACAGCGGCGGGACCGTAAGAGAATTCCACTCTTTTCCCTATTATCCTGCGAAGAAAACCACAGGCACCTTTTTTATAATCATATGGTAAGATTCTCATCTTACTTTTATAGACAATCTTAATTTTATAGTAAAAGTATTTACATTGTCAACTTAATTTGGTTTAATATCCTATAATTCGCATAATTTCAATATAGCGTTATAACATTTTAGCAAATTCAAGTGTATCCTTAGGATAAATTGTATTATTTTCAATTAATCCTTTATCTACTAAAATTTCATACACGTCTAGCATAGTAGGACGCTTTAAATTTGCACATTTTATTACTTTATCATCTTTAAATATTTGTAATGGTGTTCCATCTGCTATAATCTCTCCATTGGCAAAAACAATAATACGTTCTGCCCAACGATAAGCAAAGTCTACATCATGTGTAGATATTAAAAGTGTTTTTTTCTGTTCAGATAATTTTTTTAAAACTTCTTCAAGCATAATTGCATTTAAAGGATCTAATGATGCAGTAGGTTCATCAAAAATTATAATTTCTGATTTCATTGCAATAATATCTGCAATACTAACTCTCTTTTTCTCACCACCACTTAAATAATGTGGAGGACGATTTTTAAATTCTGTTAAATTCATATATGATAATGCTTCTTCAACTCTTTCTTTAACTTCTTCTTTAGGTAATTTTAAATTCATAGGACCAAAAGAAACTTCTGCCAAAACAGTTGAAGCAATTATCTGATTATCTGCATCTTGAAATACAATACCTATATTTTTTCTTAATTCATTAAGTTCTTTTTTAGATATTTTTTTTCCTCTATAAATAATCTCACCACTTTTAGGTGTTAAAACTCCATTAATATTTAAAAAAAATGTAGATTTTCCTGCTCCATTTGATCCAAGAATAGCAACTTTTTCTCCCTCATAAATATCAATATTTACATTTGATAATACAATTTTTTCATTGTTATATTTATAATTTAAATTTTTCACCTGTAAAATAGCTTCATTTAAATTTCCATCCATATTCTCTACTCCTATCTAGTTATTAAACATAAGATCATTAAACATAACATATAAATTATTGATGCTACTATTTGACTTATTTCTATATTTTTATCTTCTTCTAAAAAATTCATCTCACCATCATAACATCTAGATTCCATAGCATCATAATAAGCATTTGCTTTTTTTAAAGAAACAATCAAAAGATTTCCTGCTGTGCTACCAAAAGAATAACAAGATGTTATGAAATCAACATATCCCAACCTGGATTGTGCTGAATTTTTCATTTTACATTGTACCTCTAGTAAAATAAATATGAATCTATATGTCATATTCATTAATTCAATAATAATTTGTGGGATATGAAGTTTACGTAAAACAGAAATTATTTCACTAGCTGATGTAGATAAAGTCATCATATACATAGCACTTATTGCTCCAAATGCCTTCATCATAATTTTCAATGTTTTTATTATATTTTCATTTGATGAATATAAATAAAACCAGTGAAAATTCAAATTATATTGTCCTAGTGGTCGTGTTGATATTCCTATAGCAATTGCAATACTACCAAGAATCATAAAAACCATTGGTATAGTAAGTAGATGCAAATATTCCCGAAAATGAATTCCACCTTTGTATATAGTAATAAAAGCCATAGTAAATACAATAGTTAAAGATACATAAGAATTATCTGCAATAATGCAAAATAATAATGTAATAAATGCAAATAATACCTTGAACATAGAATTCCAATGACCTATTTGAGATTGGTATGCATAAAAGTCAATTGAATATATTCCTTCTGAGTGATTATGAGCTTTTTGTTTTAATTTAATTTTCATTTTTTCATTCCTATCTCTTAAATTTATTTACTTTTCATTAATATATCCTCCTTTTCATATTTCACATCATAACTATGAAAATTATAGTTATTTAGTAATATCATTGTCAAGCAATACCCTCATCTCTTTATTATATAACTTAGAATTAATAATTTATTTTCTTAAATAAAATAAAACTCTAACTTTGAATTTTTTTATTCTTAGCTAGAGTTTTATTTTTATATTTAATTATTTAGTTTTATTATAATCACAATTTATAAATTCAAAAAATACTTTTATATGTCCTCCACAAGCCATACCCAGTTTTGCAGAAGCAGAATTTGATAAATCATATTCTTCTAAAATGGATTCTTTTTCTTCAAATAACTTTAATGCTCTTTTATAAACTGAATATTCAACACTTCCACCGCCAACAGTGCCAATAAATTCACCATTTTTCTTTATAAGCATTTTTGTTCCAGGATCTCTAGGCCCTGATCCATGCTTCTCAATTATTGTAGTTAAAACCATTGGCTCATTTGTGTTTGATATAGTATTAGAAATATCATCGGGTATAGTACTTATTATTTTTTCATTTTTTATTTGTATTATTTCTGATAAAATACTTACTGCTACTTCTGCTGGTGTTTTTGCTCCTATGTTAAGACCTATTGGAGTATGCACTTTATCAATGTCTTCTTTTTTGTATCCTTTTTCTAATAAACTACTTATTACAAATTGTACTTTTCCTTTACTTCCAATCATTCCAACATAATAAAAGTCATTTTTAAGTATTATTTCTAAGCACTCTCTATCATATTTGTGACCTCTTGTAACTATAGCAAAATAACTATTTTTATTAAATTCAACTTCTTCAAATGCTTCATTAAAATCTTTACATATAACATTACTTGCCATAGGAAATCTTTCTTTATTCGCAAATTCTTCTCTATTGTCGATTACAGTAACATTAAACTCTAATAAATTTGCCATTTCACATAAAGGTAAGGCAACATGTCCACCACCACAAACAATTAAATTAGGTTTTCCTATAATATACTCTATAAATAATTTTATATCATTATCAAGGTCTAAAACATATGTGCCTTTATTAAAATCTATTTCACTTAAAATTTCATCCCAAAATTTTTTAATATTATCGTCTTCTATAGTCATACTTTCTTTACTTTTAAATAGTTTCTGTCCTGCTATATTTTTACTGTCATATGCTCCCTGTATAACAGTCACTATAAATACTTCTTTGTTTAAATTTAACTTTTCAAAAAGATCTTTATAAAATTTTTTCTTCATGACTCTTTTACCTCATATATATTATTGTAGGATATATTAATTAATTCTTCTCTAGTATCTATATCTTTA
The DNA here is from genome assembly GCF_023845705.1 of Clostridium sp. ZBS15. NCBI lineage: Bacteria > Bacillati > Bacillota > Clostridia > Eubacteriales > Clostridiaceae > Clostridium > Clostridium sp. ZBS15. The sequence goes on along the minus strand of NZ_JAMQHY010000048.1, from coordinate 22,381 downwards.
ATTTCTATCTCATCAACAATGGAAACTTTCTCTAAATCATCAAGGTGTTTTTTCATAACTGCTTTTCCTCCAACATCACCCTTTAAATTAAGCAATTCATAAATATATTTTTTTGAAAATATAGTTGGATTACCTAAGTTTCCATTAAACTCAACACATGCCATTCCTTTTTTACTTTCCATGAATCTAAATATCAAATTTTCTATAGTTTGTGATTTTATAAATGGTTGGTCACAAACCATAAACATATATGCATCTGCTTCAACATCCTTTTTCATTGCAAGCTCAATAGAATGAGATATTCCAAGTTCACTATTTTTATTCATAACAATTTCAATGTTTTTATTTAACAAAGCTAATTTAATTTGCTCATATTGAGTAACTAAAACTATTTTATGAAAATTTATTTTTAAAACCTCATCTATTACATTCATATACATTGGTTTATTATTAACAATAGTTAATAACTTGTTACTTTTAAACCTAGTACTATCCCCTGATGCCAATAATATTAAATTTATTTTCATCATATTAATTTTTAACTACACATCTTAATAAATATTTTGTGTAAATTCTCCTTATTATTTTTTATTTAATTTTTTATATCCAATAGTTGCTGCACCAATTGCCCCTGCAAACTGACTTAATTCATTAATTGATACTTTTTGTTTAAGATAACTTTCAAGTGTTGCTCTAAAAACTTCTGATGATGCGAGTCCACCACTAAAAAAGATCTCATCTTTTAAATTCAATTTTTGAGCAAAATTAGCTGTTCGTCTACAGATTGAATGAATAATTCCAAGGGCAATATCACCTCTATGAACATCCTTTGCAAGAAGACTAATAATTTCACTCTCTGCAAAAACAGTACACATACTAGTTATATTTACAGGCTTTCTATCTTTTACAAATTCATCAATATCAGTTATATCTTCCTCTAAAATTCTCATCATAACTTCAACAAATCTACCAGTTCCAGCAGCACATTTATCATTCATTAGAAAATCTACAACATTTAATGATTCATCTAATGAAATAGCCTTAGAATCCTGTCCTCCTATATCTATAACTCCTTTAATACTAGGATTTAGGAACACTGCACCTTTTGCATGACAAGTTATTTCTGTAATAGTTTTATCAGCTTCTTTTAATAAATCTCTACCATAACCTGTAGTTATTGTGTATTTTACGTCATTAGAGTACAGTTCATTATAGATTTTAGAAATACTTTCTCTTGGTTTTGCTGCCGTTTTTACAAGCATTGTTCTAATAATCTTTTTACCATCAAACAATACACCTTTAGTAGTTGTTGATCCTGAATCAATTCCTAAAGTATATTTACTCATAATTTATTTCCTCATATCTTCTTAACATTTGTATATTGCTAAAACCTAAAGCATCTCTATAAATGCAGTCATTCTAGTATTTAATTGACCAATATCATTAAGAGAAAAGTCAGTTTCAACACTCATATATGGCTTACTTTTTTCATCATTTACAAATCTTTTAACTGATAAAGTCTCAACATTATATGTGTGGCAAGCTGTTAATATCACATCAACTACAGCATCTACTTTATATTCATCAATCATTTTATTAAGAAGTTTAATTCTATTTGGATTAGGAGTCATACAAGAACATCCAATAGATAAATATTTACGTGCAAGAGCATCATAAACATCTGGATTTTCTTCATCTACTAATTCATCAACTGCTTTTGCAACACTGCAATTTTCAAAAGCAACTACATAAGCTCCATTATCTTCAATTGCTTTGATAACCTTTTCGGTTGCACCACCAATAGGACATCCTGTTATTAATATACGAGGCTTAGATTCATATTTCTTTTCAGCTTCATATTCAGAATTAATCTTTTCAATTACCTCATTAATTTGCTCTGGAATTTTTTCTTTATCAAAGCTAAATGTTGTTCCATTTATAACTTTAAACAGGTCTTGCCCTAATATTGCAACGGGTTCTCTTTTTCCTAATTCATAAAATTTCTTTAATGCTTTACGTTCATTATTTTTTATTTTTATAGCTCTTTTTATATCATCTTCTGTTATTTCTACATTAAACATTTCTTCTAAAGATGACTTTAATCTAATAATCTCATTTTTCCATAATTCTAATCCATCTTCACGTTGAGAATTTGGAAGCTCCATAACATGTACTGGTTTAAATTCTGAAAGATATTCATACATTTTCTTTTTTCCATCGCAAGTTGTTTCTCCAACAATTAAATCTGAAAAGAAAAAGAAAGGACATTTATCAGTCTTAGCAAAACCATAACTAGATTTTATTAAAGGACATAAATTACGTGGAAGATCTTGCTCTGCAGCAGCAATAGTTTCATCAGATGTTGAACATACCGAAACAGTAGCTGCCCCCATAGCTAATCCTAATTCTTGTGGAAAGTAAGTACAAAATGCTCCAATTAAAGGTATATTTTTATCTTTAATTTCTTTAGCCTTAATAAATGCATTTCTTCTTCCTTCTGCAAACTCTTCAAATATTTCTGGTAAATTTTTCTGTAATTCCATAATACCCTCCATTTATTGTTAAATTACTCACTCTTTATTTGTTTGTGCATATAACAATGCACTACAAACATAGACAAATTATTTAATAACTATAGGTTTGTCACCCTTATCGAGTACTTGACCTATTATCCTAGCATATTGAGTGAAATTTTCCATTCTTGACAAAAATTCTTTTGCATGTTTTTCTGGAAGTGAAAGTAATAACCCTCCTGATGTTTGTGGATCTATCAATACATCTTGTAACTCTTGTGATATATTAGCTCCTACTGCAAACTTATCTTTTAAATAATCAAGGTTATTGTACATACCCTCAGGTATAATTCCCATTTTTGCATAATCTAATGCTCCATCTATAATTGGTACAGATTTACTAAAAAGCTCTATTGTCTTTTTACTTCCACTTGCCATTTCATAACTATGACCAACAAGTCCAAATCCTGTAACATCAGTACATGAATGAATCTCTAATCCTGAAGTACATTCCTTAGCATACTTATTTAATGTAGACATTATTGATGTAACTTCTTTAATTTTCTTTTCATCTATTAATTCTGCTTTTGCCGCAGTATTCATAATTCCAATTCCTAAAGGTTTAGTAAGTACAAGTACATCTCCAGTTTTAGCATTACTATTTGAAAGTATTTCTTCTGGACGTGCAAATCCACTTACACAAAGTCCATATTTAGGTGTTGGATCAGCTATAGTGTGCCCGCCTGCAATTACTGCTCCAGCTTCTTTTACCTTATCGTAACCTCCTGCAAGTATCTCACGCATAATTGATATATCTAAACAAGAAGGAAAACAAATTAAATTCATTGCTATTGAAGGATTTCCACCCATAGCATAAACATCACTAAGAGCATTAGTAGCTGCAACTTGTCCAAAAGTATATGGATCATCTACCATTGGCGGAAAAAAATCTACTGTTTTTATCACTACCGTATCATCATTAATTTTATATACACAAGCATCATCACTTGTATCAAATCCTACAATTAAATTTTCATCTTCAAACTTAGGTAAACTACTTAATACACTATGAAGAATTCCTGGTCCTATCTTAGCTGCACACCCTGAATTTTTAGTTAAACTCGTAAGTTTTATATCATTTGACATATAGTCTCTCCCCTTTACTTATTACTTCAAAGTATTTTTTAATTTTGGATAATGTTTTAATGTAACGCTAATACATTTAATTACTCACTTAACTCTACTTATACATATATCAACATACTTTTTAAAACATGTTATAATTCTATAAAGTAATAACTTTTGATGCTGCTTTCATATAATTAGATATTTCATACATATTACTTACTTTTCCAACTTTCAATTCTTCTTCTAATCCATAGAAGTTAAGGCATGTACCACAAACTAATATTTCAACACCTTTTTTTTCTAAATCTTTTAAATGTTCTACAACTTGTTCATTTAATGATGGTATTTTTACTCCTTCATTCATAAATAAAATTGATTTTGGTAAATCATCAGATTCTGTCATTGTATAAAAGTACATCTTCATAAGAGACTTTCCAAGCTCTTCACTTCCAGAACCTATGATTTCCTTTCCAATAAATATTGACCATGTACCTAATTTATCTTTTTTAATTTCCTCTATTATTTCATTACATTCTTCACAGATTTCTGATTGATTATTATCCCTTTCCCCCTTAAAAAAATGTACTTTAAATATTCCATTAACTTCTTGAGATTTTATTTCAAAGCTCATACTATTTCCTAATTTCTTTAGATTCTCATTAGCTATTTTATTATCAACTTCGACTACAAAATTAACATTTCCATTATCAATTTCCTTCTTTGCCATTATTACAGGTATTGGACAATTCTTTCCCTTTGCATCAACTATTTTATTCATAATAATCCTCCTAAATATACTCTTCTAAATTTGCTTTTTAGTATTCTTAAAGTAAATTTCTAAGTCTGCTTTATGTATGCAAATATCAACATTCTACTAAAACTTAAAATTACTCAAATACAGAATTGCTTCTAAAACTCCTCCGCCTATTGATCTAGCTTTATCTGAAATTGTAAAACAATGATTTTTTTCACACCTTGGATCAATGTCTCCACTTTTCATTCCTTTAAAAACACTGACATCTTTCTGAAGCATTCCACGTACTATACCATCCAATTTTGCAAAAACCGGAATCTCATTAACATATGCTACTATATCTCCCTTTTTCACATAATCTCCTATGTTAGATACAGGTAATATTTTTCCATCGGTTGTAGCCCTTATTATTCTTTCTTTACTAAAACCACCTACTTCACCTGGAACCCCTGTATTAGGTATAGCACTTCCTTTATATATTGCTTTTCCTAAATAATGACCTCTTTTCGTTTCAATGACACAATGACAATCAATTCCTGCTGTAAATCCTGGACCTAAAGCGATTACAATATTTGCATCATCAATTTTTGTACCTAAATTTTTCTTAGCTATAATAGCATCGATTATTATTTCAGGCTTAATTTCATCAATTATTTTTGCTTTTTCATCAACTAAAACTGCTACATTGCCTTCTTCAACAATTTTATTTATGTCTTCTTTATTTGAAGCAAGCACTGCTGTTATCCCTTCGACCTCTACTTTTTCATCATAAACAACTTGTGAAAAGGCTACTGTTCTTCTTACTGTAGTTGGCTGTGAAATTTCCGTCATAACTATATTAAATCCACATTTTTTTAACCTAGTGGCAACTCCAGTTGCCAAGTCTCCAGCACCTTTTATTACTATCATAGTTCCATACTCCTTTTTAACCTATTCTAAATTTTTATAAACCGCTTAATTTCTCATAATATTTTTCTTATATATATCAACATTTCATAAGAATATAATTAATAAATAAAAAATTATAATTTAAGTTATCCACAATTTTTTAAATATAATTTTTAAAAGTTGTGAATATTAATTCATTAATTCCTAGCTTTAAAAATTCATTAAAAATATTCTTAGCTATATTTAATTTTTCTTCATCGTCCACTTTATTTACAATCACTTTATAATCACACTTAACATTTTTCCTTTGACCTTTTTCACTTGATAAAATTTTAGCTATATCTTCTTCATTGATTCTATGTTCTTCATCTACATTTAAAAACTCTGTAACTAATTCTTTTCTATGACATATTTCCTTAATACTTTGACCTACTGCATCAATACCACATACCCCTATAACTAAATTACTTTCTTCTAGTATTACCGGCTCATGATTTGCTGGCATTTTTAATGGCAATCTTTTTGCTCCATCTGCTTCTATCAATAAAAAATCACAATATTTTATTAAGTTTTTAGTAGTTTCAGTTGAAAAGCCTTGTATTTTTTCTCTGCCTTTATTTTCTTTACTTATTAGATTTCTATATTTATCATCATCAGATTTCTTAATACATTTTTGTCCTACAGTAATCATATTTTCAGTATTTAATAAGTTTAAAATGTCGTCCTCTTTATCTGTTAGAACAAAATTTTTTTTAGGCATCTGCATATGAGTTGTAGTAGTTATAATAACCTTCTTACCTGATTTACTTAACTCAGATCCTAATTCATATATTGAACTCGTCTTACCGCCACCACCAACAAATGAAATTATCATTTTTTTATTAATATCTATATTTAACGCTTGTATTAGTGATGTTACATTATCTATTTTCATATTCTCACATTTAAAAATTTTCATGTTATGTTAACTTATCTCCTTTATGCAGTTTTAAAATATTAAACTTTATTATGTTAACTTACTATATGCTAACAAACTATAACTGGGCCAAATTTTGTATAAGCAATTTCAAGTTTTTTATTGTAGATTTTTTCCATCAAGCTCACAAATTTTTTCTCATACCCATTGACTTTACAATCTATAACATCAACTATTTCATTAGAACTTAATATAACTATTTTATCTGCATATCTTAGTGCTAAATTAATGTCATGTACTGTAATTAAATTAATTAGATTGTTTTTTCTTATCAAATCACTGATAAATTTAAAAAATTCATGCTGTTTTACATAATCTAAAAAAGTATTTGGTTCATCCAAAAGTATGATATTGGAATTTTGAATAAATATTCTTGCTAAATAAACTAACCTTCTTTCTCCACCACTTATTTCACTTATATACTTATCTTTTAAATATTCTATATTTAATTTTTTTAAAATATCTTTAACTAATTCATGATGCTCTTTACTTGGCATATCAAACATTCCAAGGTATGGTGTAATCCCCATAAGAATTACATCTTGTACACTGTAATTTTGGCTTGTATGCAAATTTTGAGGAATGTAAGATATTAATTTTCCTCTCTCTTTATTGGAAAGTTTTAATATATCCTTATTATCATAAATCACTTCACCAGTAGTTCTTTTCATAAGTCCAATCATAGACTTTAATAAGGTAGTTTTTCCAGCTCCATTTAATCCTAAAAGTATTGTAACTTCACCTTTATTAAGTGCTAAATTGATATCTTTTAGTACTGTTTTATTTGAATATTTAACAGTTAAATTATTTATTTCTAAATCGTTTTTCATCTAATAGTATTTTCCTTTCGATTAAGAATATAAACTAAAAATGGTGCACCAACTAACGAAGTTAATATACTAACTGGAATTTCTACTGAAGTTAAACTCCTTGCAATAGTATCTGCTATTATAAGGATTATTGCTCCAACTACCATAGTTAATCCCATAACCTCTGATATATCATCTTTAGCATAAAACTTTACTATATGAGGTGCTAGTAAACCTATCCAGCTTATAATACCTGCTACTGAAACTACAGTTGATACTAAAAGAGTTGCTGAAAATATAGCAATTATTCTAATAACCTTAACATTTACTCCTAATAGTTTTGCTTGGTCATCTCCCATAGTAAGAACTTTTAATTTCCACCTTAATAAAAATAATATTACTGCTGATATAGTTGTTAATATAAATACATAAACTACATTGTTCCATGTGCTATTATAAAATCCACCCATTAACCAAAAGTCTATTGATGGTAATTCCTTGTATGGATCTGCTAAGTACTTTATAATCATTAAAAATGATGATGATATTGCACCAGTTACAATTCCCGCTATAATAAGAGCTAATATTCTATTACTTCTCATTTGTCTAGATAACAGCAATGAGAAAATAACTGCCCCTATTCCAAAAACAAATGCCATTACTTGAATTATTATTGGCGAAAAAGGTAAAAATACTATGGCAATTGCTGCACCTAGCGAAGCTCCTGAACTTACGCCAAGTACATCAGCAGATACTATAGGATTTTGAAAAATACTTTGATAAACAATTCCGGATAGTGCTAATGCAGCTCCACTTATTGAAACTAATACTACCCTTGAAAATCTTATGTTCCATATTAAATTAAATTCTAATGAATGAGATTGTCCATGTAACATGGTGTTTATTATATCTATTGGTTTAATATGGTATCTACCTATTAATAGAGAGATAATTATTAACAACAATAAAACAATACTGCTTATCACTTTGGAATATTTTAAATTCATATTCCAATATCCTTATTATCTACTTCTAAATTAAAGAATTTTTTATAAAAATCTTTTGCTGTCTTTTCAAACTCTTCTGTTGAATATTTATCTGGATTAATATTATTTGTCATCCAAAGAATACCTAGAATTGATGATGGAGTTGGATAATCCCAAGGTTCTATTACTGATGGAATAACAAAGACTTTCTTATTTTTTATTGCATTCACGTCTTTTAATCTTTCATCATTAAGAACATCTTCTACACTGTATTTTGCGTATTGAACTATATAAATTATATCTGGATTATAAGCTAACAATTGTTCAGCTGATATATTTACCCAATGACCATCTTCAAGAGATGAAGTTACATTATTTCCACCAGAAGCTTCTATCATATAATTTTGGTACATTTTTGATGTACATGTTCTTAAAACATTTGCACTTCCTGATAAATAAACCTTAGGTATATTAGTATTATTCTCATTTATTTTCTTTATTTTTTCTAAATTATCTTCGTAATATTTTACTATTTCATTTGCTCTATCTTCTGTATTAGTAGATTTTCCTAAAAGCTTTACACAATTTAAAAATGAATCTAATGACTCTGGTTCTACAGCTATAACTGGAATATTAAGTTCTTCAAACTTTGGAATCATTTCTTTAGTTCTAGTTGGAATTATAACTAAATCTGGATTTATCTTTGCACATTCTTCTACATTTACACTTTTAGCTGAACCAACTTGTGGCTTATCTAAAAATTCTGGTGCAATCCTCCTATAAAGTTCTCTAACCTTAGGGTTCATTTCAACACCTGCAAGTTTATCTTTAAGGCCTAAAGCTAACAAAAGTGAGGTTGTAATAGGATAACTTGAAACTATCTTATTTACGTCACTTTTTATCTCTACTTTTCTTCCTAATTGATCTTCAACAGTAATAGTTTTATCCACATTACTTGTTACTTCTTTACTTTTTCCACATCCAATAAAAAAAGTTGTTATTAATATAAATGCTAGTATTACTGATGAAACTTTTTTTAATTTTCTCATATGGTACCCCTTCCTTATTTGTATTTTAATTACATTATTACATATTTATTCTTATGTTCCCAGTATGAATTTTGCAATTATGTATAAAATATGATTTATTTTTCAATATATTTTATTTTTAATCAAACCTAATATAAATAAAAATACTAGGTTTGATATAAACTTTTATTTTTTGTAATTTGATATTTATTAATTTTCTATATTTACTATAATATAAATGTAAATTTATTATAGTTAACTTTTTATTTTACACTCCTGTCTATCTTTTAATTTAATATGATTATCATCATCACAATTATCACTAAAATTACTTTCAGCCTCACCATGGTTTAACCATGCATTTAAAACTATTGCTACTATTGAACCTGAAACTATTCCACTTCCAAAGATTGATTGTACAAATTGAGGTGTTTGAGATAATAAAGTTGGTACAGCAGTTATTCCTAATCCAACTGCTAAAGAAGTCGCTACTATTAAAACATTAGAATTTTTTTCCAAATCTATATCAAGTAACATTTTAATACCAGCAACAGCAACAGTACCAAACATTATTGTAGTAGCACCACCAATTACAGGTTGAGGAATTATAGTTGCTAAAGCTGCAAATTTAGGTATAAGTCCTAATGCCATAAGTATGATACCTGAAGCAACTACTACAAATCTGCTAAATACTTTACTTAATGAAAGTAAACCAAGATTTTGATTGAATGTTGTATAAGGGAATGAATTAAATATGCCACCTAAAATAGTTGCAATACCTTCTGCTCTTAGACCTTTTACAATGTCTTTCTCATTTAATTTCTTATCACAAAGCTTAGAAACACCTAAAAATGTACCTGTTGACTCAATCATAACAACCACCATAACTAATGTCATCATGAATACTGCACCAGCATTAAATTTAGGAATACCAAAAGTAAATGGTTTAACAAAGCTTATCCATTTAGCTTCTGAAACAACTGAGAAGTCTACCATTCCCATAAATGCTCCTACAATTGTTCCGAGAATAATACCATTTAATACAGCAATAGATTGAAAGAAACCTTTTAAATATTTATTAGATATAAGAATAACTAACATTACAAAGATAGAAAGAAGTATATTACGTATACTACCAAAATCAGTTGCATTAGCACCGCCACCGCAACTAGTAATTCCAACATTAATCAAAGATAATCCAATAATTGTTACAACTGAACCAGTAACTACAGTAGGAAAAAATTTTAATAGTTTTCCATATAAAGGGGCTATTAGTATTATAACTATAGCTCCAACTATTATTGATCCATAAGCATAATCCATACCAAGACTTTTACCAATAATAATTAAAGGACCTACTGCTGCAAATGTACAACCTAATATTACTGGTAACTTAATACCTGCAAAATTACCAATACCTATAGCTTGAAGTAAGGTTGCTATACCACAAGTAAACAGGTCTGCAGCTACTAAGAGTGATAGTTGTTCCGGACTTAAGCCTACAGCAGCTCCAATTATTAGTGGAACTGCAACAGCTCCTGCATACATAGCTAGAACATGTTGTAAGCCAAAAGTTGCTAATTGACCAATAGGTAACATTTCATTTACTTTATCAACTGTTTTGGTGTTATTTTCTGATGACATTAAAAATACCTCCTATAAACTTATTTATATACATTTAAGTAATATATTTTTTAGAATATATACTCATCTATAAGTAATCTAAGCAAACCTTAGTAATCTTCCTTAGTGTCAATATTCCAAATAACAAATTCATCCTTCACCAAAAACCATTATATTGTCCTTACCGCTTTTATCTCTTGCATATTTAATTTTCAATCTATATTAAAAACTTTCATCTTAATTATTTTTGTAAAGATTTCTTAGTGGCATTAAATATTTTTTGATATCCTGTACAACGGCATAAATGCCCTGAAATCTCTCTTTTTATTTCAGCATCAGTATATTTTTTTCCACTATTAACAAGAGCTGTAGACGTTAATACTAGTCCTGGTGTACAAAATCCGCATTGAACAGCACCTTCATCAATAAAAGCTTGTTGAACTTTTGATAATTTGCCATCCTTTTTAACACCTTCAATTGTTACGATACTCTTTCCATTTGCCCAAACTGCCATATATATACAAGAATCAGTAGGCACTCCATCTATTAATACAGTGCAAGCCCCGCACTCACCAACATGACACCCACACTTTACACCTGTACAATGTATTTTATTTCTTAAAACGTCAAGTAAAGATTCTCTTATATCAACTTCTAATGCATAAGATTTATCATTTACTATCATTGATATTTTTTTCATTTTTGCATTACTCATTTTCTTTTTCTCCCTCTATTTCTATAGTCTTTTTTATTCCTCTTTTAGTTAACTCTTCAATTAGATGCTCTCTAAAATCCTTAGATGCACGCCATGAATTTCTTGATTTTGATGAGTTTACTGCAAGCTTAGCAATCTTTTCAATATTTTCTTCAGTTATTTCAAGTCCTTTAGCATAAGTTTCAGCTTCACTACATCTTATTGGAGTTGGAGCTGATACTCCTAATGCAATCCTTAAATCTTTAAACTTGTCATTTTCAATTGAAGATACAACTGCTACACTGACCATAGCTATATCCATAGCTTTTCTATTACTAAACTTTATATAATGACCTATTAAGTTCTCATAATCCTCTTTTTTTATTATTAAATGAGTTAATATTTCATCAACTTTTATATCTACTTTACCTGGTCCTTTATAAAATTCCTGTATAGGAATAATTCTTTCGCTATTTTTACTTTTTAATTTTAATTTAGCATTCAGTGAAAATAATGCTGGTGCACTGTCTGCTGAAACAGCACCATTACAAACGTTTCCACCAATGGTAGCCATATTTCTAACTTGCGGTCCTCCCATGGAAACCGCACCTTCAGCCAGAACTTTTATGTGTTTTTGTACAATATCATCTCTAAATATCTTTGAGAATGACGCCATTGCACCAATTTCTATTGATCCATCTTCTAACATTCTAATTTCATCAATACCTTTTATTCTCCTAAGGCTCAATAATTCTGCATCTTTCATTCTATGATGATGCAATTTTATTAAAACATCTGTACCTCCTGCTATTATCTTAAGTTCTTTATTTTTATCTAATAATTCCAATGCATCTTCTAAATTTTCTGGCTCTAATATCTCCTTAATATCAAACATTTTAAGTCCTCCTTAAATTACACTAATCCAACTTCCTTAAATTTTTCAAAAACAGATTGTGGATTCATCGGTATTTTATTAAATGACACTCCTGTAGCATCTAAAACAGCATTACGAATTGCTGGTGCTGGTGAAACTGTTGTGTTTTCTCCAATAGACTTTTGTCCAAATCCACCTGCTGGTTCATATCTTTGAATAAAAGCTGAACCAATAGTCGGAGTATCCATTATTGTTTGTAATTTATAATCTAAAAGGTTATTATTTAATGGCTTACCAGTCTTCTTATCGAATAACATTTGTTCTGATAAGGCATATCCAAGTCCCATACTTACTCCACCATGAACTTGTCCCTCAGCTAACATAGGATTCATAATCATACCAGAATCATGAATATTATATATTTCCAAAACTTCTATTTTACCTGTTTTAATATCAACTTCTACTGCTGCAAATGTAGCACCATAAGCTATTGCATTAACTCTAACATTAACTGATGTATCACTAGTTATAGGACAACATTTAATCCTATCATAATATGATTCCATAGCAATTTCCTCAAGTGGACATATTACTCTACCCAATCTTTTTTCTACGATTTGGCAATCTACAATATCTAATTCACTAGCTTCTAAACCACATTTACTACTTGCAAATGCTAATACTTTATCTCTAACTTCTAAGGCACATTTTTTAACTGCAGCTCCACTTACAAATGTTTGTCTTGATGCATATGAACCAGTATCAAAAGGAGTTATATCTGTATCTTGATTTGAAATTACATGTACCATATCTATTTTTAATCCAAGAATTTCTGCTACCATTTGTCCAAAAACTGTATCACTACCTTGTCCTATTTCAGTTGCTCCTATTTGCAATTGAACTGATCCATCTTGATTCATTACTATTCTTGCTCCAGCAGGTTCTAATGCTACTGGATGAGTCCCTGTGAAATAACTAAAGCAAGCCATGCCTACGCCTCTTCTTTTATCTCCACTTTGATTCTTATATTCTTTCTTTTTCTCATCCCATTTAATTAGTTCTTTTCCTTTTTCAATACATTCTGGTAATGCAAATGCACGAACCACATTTTTACTAAGAGGTTCAACATAACCTTCAGTAATAAAATTTTTAATTCTAAATTCTATAGGATCCATATTAAGAGCTCTACAAATATCTTCTATATGACTTTCTAGTGCATAGCACATTTGAGGTGCTCCATATCCCCTCATTGCACCTGCTGCCGGTAAATTTGTATAAACTGTTATAGGGCTGTATTTTATTGAATTAAAATCATATACTCCTCTAAATTTTCCTCCAGCACTCAAAGCAACAGAATGACCATGAGATGCATAAGCCCCATTATTTATAAGGTTTTTTATATCTAATGATATTAATTTTCCATCTTTTGATACTGCTGTTTTAAATTTAATTTTCATAGAATGTCTTGTCCTTGTATCAATAAAACATTCTTCTCTATCTAATGTATATCTTACTGGTCTTCCATCTACAGCAAGAGACATAGCGGCCGTTAATGGTTCAATAACTACATCTTGCTTATTTCCAAACCCTCCACCAACATAAGGTTTAATAACTTTTATCTTACCCCATTGGATTCCTAATGATTGTCCAACAATTCTTCTTACAATATGAGGAATTTGAGTTGAAGAAACTATTACTATACGATCTTCACCATCTACGTAAGCATAAGTACTATGATTTTCCATATGGCAATGTTGAACTATACTTGTTTCAAAATTTCCTTCAAATATTCTATCTGCCTTTTTTAAGTCTTCTTCTACATTTCCAATTTCTGATCCAAAAGAACTTAAAATATTATTAGGTCTTTCTTCATGAATTATTGGCGCATTTTCTTTTAAAGCATCTTCACTATCTACTATTGGTTCAAGAACTTCATAATCAACCTCTATAAGTTCTAAAGCTTTTGCTGCCACTATTTCATCTACAGCTATAACAGCTGCAATGGCATCTCCAACAAATCTAGCTTTATTAGTAAGAATTAATCTATCCTCTATATCCCTATGACTTGGATCTAATGACCATGGATGACCAGCCGTAGCAAATTTAATTTTGGGTAAATCTTCATGTGTAATAACTGCTTCTACCCCTTCTAATTTCTTTGCCTTACTAGTATCTATATTTTTAACTATGGCATGAGCATAAGGACTTCTTAAAACTTTTCCTACAAGCATATCGCTTATAAAAAAGTCATCTACATACTTTGCTTTACCAGTAACTTTAGCCATAGCATCAAATCTAATTATGCTATTTCCGACTATATTATTTGTCATATTACACCTCCATAAAATTTACATAACATAGAATTATATTTTATTGCTATATTTTAACATAGCTTCAAATAAAATGTACTTGTTTATTGGAATATTTCAATATCATAATATATTTTTTGTAATACTCCTTTTAATACTAGTATGTAGCATATCTTATGCCAAAATTAAATTTATAGTTTTTTCGTGCTTTTGTACTAAATTTCTATTATTTATTAATTAATTTAAATATATTTTTTTTGATATAATAAAAAATTTTTAGCAAATATAAGTAATTGTTTACACTATTATTTTTAATTTTAATTTTTATCATATATATTATTATCATTTTGGTAATTTAAAATTATTAAATTACATATTATTAGCTGTAAACTCTTTGTTAGCATTATCAAAACGATAAATTAATTTATCGTTTTGATAATGCTAATTTTATAAACTTATTTTAATTAAAAATTAGGAACTTCGTATTTCATTTTAAAACACCATAAATACACAAGTTTCAAATAATAGAGTGTTAAATTAAAATTTAATTTTAAAATATCAAAAGCTACTTTATGGCATAAAATTTGCTATTAATGTTAATTAATTCTAGTTTACATCTAAAGAGAGTTTTAATAAAACTCAATCATATTATGGAGGATGTTCAAATGCAAAAAAAAGATATAATGGATTTATGTGTTAAAAAGTGTAAAGAAGGCATGTTGAATTTAGAAGGTGGACCTTTTGGTGCTGCAATTGTAAAAGATGGAGAGATAATAGCTCTTGCCAATAATACAGTTATTAGTACCAATGATCCCACAGCTCATGGAGAAATGAATGCAATAAGACAAGCCTGTAGCAAACTATCTACATTTGATTTAACTGGGTGTGAATTATATACAACATCTGAGCCATGTCCAATGTGTATGTCAGCAATAATATGGGCTAACATATCAAAAGTTTATTATGGTTGCACTGTTAAAGATGCGGCTGATATAGGATTTAGAGATGCCCATATATTAAACTTCCTAAAGGCTGACTGTACTGATAAAAAAGTTTTAGATTTAGAACAAATCGATAAATCAAATTGCATGGCTGCATTTAAAATGTGGATAAATAATCAAAATAAAACAAGCTATTAATACCTCTTAAATAAATTAATTAAATAAAGCCATAAAAATAAATACCTATTTAGAATAAGAGGTTATCTCAAATATATTTTGAGATAACCTCTTATTTTAGCTATCAGTGATTTTATACTATATATTGAATTATTTCTTCTAATTAGTGATACTTAGGCATAGTTTTAGATATTATTTAAATTTACCTTTGATCTTTTAATAAATTTACCATATCCTTTTTCCCCGATGAATTTATTATCTTTAACTATTATTTTACCACGTGAAATAGTTATTATTGGATATCCTTTTACCTTTATCCCTTCATATGCAGAATAATCTACATTAGAATGTAAATTAGAGTTTGTTAATGTAACTTCCTTTTCTGGATCAATTATTACTATATCTCCATCTGAACCTGCCTGTATAGTTCCTTTTTTAGGATATAATCCAAACATTTTAGCTGGATTTGTACAGCATAACTCTACAAATTTATTTAAGCTAATTCTCCCTTTCATAACTCCTTCTGAAAACATAAGTGGAATTCTTTCTTCTATTCCCGGAGCCCCATTAGGACATTTAGTAAAATCATCTTTTCCCTTTTGCTTATCTTTACTAAGAGAAAATGGACAATGATCTGTTGCTATTGTTTGTATATATCCGTAATTAATTCCTTTCCATAACTTTTCTATATCATCTTTAGATCTTAATGGAGGACTAATTGTATATTTTAATGCTTCCTCGTTTGGAAGTTCATATTTACTTTCATCTAATAGTAAGTATTGAGGACATGTTTCTGCATATACTTTTTCTCCTCTTTCTCTTGCCATTTTTATATAATCTAGTCCTAATCCTGATGATAAATGAACTATATAAAGTGGTGCATCTTCTACTATCGATGCCATATTTATCATTCTATTAATAGCTTCTGCTTCACTTTCAGCTGGTCTAGTTAAAGGGTGATACTTAACACTCTTAAGTCCATTACTGACGTACCTCTCTCTTAAAAGTTTTATACTTCCATGATTTTCACAATGAATAGTTGCAATACCTTGCAATTCTTTTAACCTATTTAATACTCTAAGTACACCTTCATCATCAATCATATAATCATAAGTTAAATAAAGTTTAAAACTAGGTATTCCTTCCTCTTCAACTATTTCTTTCATTTCATCAATTATATTATCATCTACATGTTGAACAACCCCATGAAAACTATAATCTATTACACTTTTATCATCAGCATATCCATGATAAACATCAACTTGATGTTTTAAATTACACCCTTTAGGTCCAAAACCCATATGATCTACAATAGTTGTTGTTCCACCACAAGCTGCTGCTACTGTTCCAGTATAAAAATCATCATTTGCAATAGCTATTCCAACATCTAAATTTAAATGAGTATGAACATCTACTCCTCCTGGAATAACATACTTCCCTTTAGCATCTATTATTTCATCTGATTCTTTTTTTATATCAATACCAATTTCTTTTATAACACCATCTTCAATATAAATATCTCCATTATAAATATCACTAGTAGTTGCTATAGTTCCATTTTTTATTAATAAAGACATATTAATCACCTCACTTAATTTTTCTCTCTATATCAATTATATTTCTTTGTTCTCATTAAATATACAGTGTAAATTATAATGCTTATTATCATACCTAAAACATATGAGTTATCATAAAAAATTTTAAGTGGTGAAACTCATCTTTATTATTTTTTTGCTTTCTTATAAAAAGTATTTTTTAGTGGTAGTTCTGTTCTAAATATTCCATCTAATTTATAATAAGCTCCTTGTGCTGCTGGTGCTGTTGGAATACAGGTAATTTCCCCAACCCCCTTTGCTCCAAAAGATAACTCTTGTGTATTTTTTTCTATTATAATAGGAGTAATTTCTGGCACTTGGGTTGCTCTTAAAAGTCCTAATGTTCCAAATTTAACTTTAGGAACTGAATTTTCTATTATATAATCCTCTGTTAATCCATAGCCCAACCCCATTACAACTCCGCCTTCAATTTGTCCTTCTACATTCTTAGGATTTATTGCCTTTCCTACGTCATGAGCTGCAACTACTTTTTTAAGTTTCCCTTGTTCATCAATAACAACAACTTGAGTTGCATATCCATAAGCAACATGGCTTACTGGATTTTCTTTAGGACTACCCATTTTATCTGTAACCCCTAAATATTCTCCAAAAAATTCTATTCCTTCTAATTCTTTTAATGTTTTTCCTTTTAATGCTTCCTTTAATTTTAATGCTGCAATTCTTGTAGCTTCTCCTGTAAATACTGTTTGTCTTGAAGCTGTTGATGTTCCTGAATCCGGAGTTATTTTTGTATCAGGAGTTTCATAAACTATTTGTGAAGCTGGAATTCCTAACACTTCACCAACAACTTGTACTACTACCGTTCCTACACCTTGACCCATACAAGCTGCTGAAGTCCTTATATGAACTTTTCCATCTATTACTCCTACTTTACATCTTCCTGTATCGGGTAATCCAACACCAATACCTGCATTTTTAAATGCACATGCTATTCCAGCATATTTATTGCTGTAATAAAAATCTTTAACAGCTTCTAAAGTTTCAACTAAAGCTGTACCCTCATCAGCAATTTGACCATTTGGAAGAACCTGACCTGGTCTTATTGCATTTAACATTCTCATTTCAAATGGATCTATGCCTACCATTTCTGCTAACTGATTTAAGTTACATTCAGTTGCAAATGCTGATTGAGTTACTCCAAACCCTCTAAATGCTCCTCCTGGAGTATTATTTGTATAAACAGCAATTCCATCTACAACCATATTTTGATAATTGTATGGACCTGCTGCATGAGTACATGCTCTTTGAAGAACTGGTCCTCCAAGAGAAGCATATGCTCCTGTATCTGCTATTATTTCTGCTTTCATTGCAGTTAATTTTCCATTTTCATCACATGCTGTTGTAAATTCCATTTCCATAGCATGTCTTTTGGTATCAACTATTATACTTTCTTGTCTTGTAAGACACATTTTTACTGGTTTTTTAGTAATATATGCAAGTAGTGCAGTATGATGTTGACAGCTCATATCTTCCTTACCACCAAATCCTCCACCTACATATTTTGAAATAATCCTTAACTTATCTTCTCCTAAATTTAATAATGAACCTATTTCCCTAAAATCATCATATATACTTTGAGTTCCTGTATAAACTATTAATCCATCTTCTCCATCTGGAACTGCAACTGATGCCTCTGGTTCTAAAAAAGCATGTTCAGTAAATGGAACCTTAAATTTATTTGTAACAACATATTTAGAATTCTTTATAGCCTCATCAGCATTTCCCCTTACTAAATGTTCATGAACTAGAATATTTCCACCTTCATGTATTTTAGGAGCGTTAGATTTCATTGCTTCTTCTGGAGATGATATCGGTTTTAATTCTTTAAAATCCACTTGTATATGTTTTAATGCTTCTCTTGCAATTTCCTCAGTTTCTGCTGCAACTAAAGCTATTGCATCTCCAAGATATTTTGTTTCTTCTCCAACCTTTATTAAAGCTGGAGTGTCTTTTTTAAGGTGTCCTAAATACCTTTTTCCTGGAATATCTTCTGCTGTTACAATTTTAATTACCCCTTCAATTTTTTCTGCTTCAGATATATCTATGCTCTTTACTAATGCCCTAGGATATTTACTTCTTAAAGCTACACCATAAAGCATTCCTTCAATTTTTATATCATCTGTATATTCTCCTATTCCCAAAGCTTTATCTTTAGCATCAACTCTTGCCATAGGTTCTCCTACTAAACCTTTACATTGAACTTTTGGAACCTCTTTATTTTCTCTAAATATTTCAGCAGCCATCATAATAGCTTTTTCTATTTTTACATATCCTGTACATCTGCATATATTTCCAATTAAAGCCTTCTTAACTTCTTCCATTGTTGGCTCTAAAGTTCTATTAAATAATGCCTTTGCACTAATAACCATTCCGGGTATACAGAATCCACATTGTACTGCACCAGCCTCAGTAAATGCATAGGCAAATACTTCTCTTTCTCTATCTGTGAATCCCTCTATCGTTGTTATTGTCTTACCATTTACCTTTTCTGTAGTAAGAACACAGGCTTTAATAGCCTTTCCATCAACTATAACCATACATGTTCCACATGCACCCTCTGAACATCCATTTTTTACAGATGTTATGTTACAATCATCTCTCAAATATTTTAAAAGCTTTTTATTTTCATCAACACTTTTTTCCTGTCCATTAAGAATGAATTTAAACAATCTTATCACTCCTCATAATTCAAATTTTAAATATTACCCATTTTACTTTTTATCTTATAATTTATAACTAACTTCCACTTTAAATTGCTATTTTTATATTTAATTTTACTGATGTATTTCTATTGGTTCGTTACCTATATATACATCCTTAATTTTATTAACTACTGTTTCTTCTTTATTCTCATTTCCTATTACATTAAAAAATATATTTAATAAAATTGCAGATATACTTCCTGTAGTTATCCCACTATGAAAAATTGTTTGCACCCATGTTGGAAAATTATCATAAAACGTTAAATTAGCTAATGGTATCATTGAAAGTCCTATACTAACAGCAACTATTACTGAATTTTTATTTCCATCGAAATTCACTTTTGATAGTGTTTTTATTCCTCCAACTAGAACCATTCCAAACATTGCAAATCCCACACCACCTAGTACTGGCTTCGGTATAGCACCCATCGTTGCAGCAAATTTTGGTGTAAAGCTTAATATTAAAAGAATTATTCCTGCATAAATGCCTATAAATCTAGATTTTATATTTGTTAATCCAACAAGACCTGTGTTCTGAGCAAATGGTGTAATTGGAAAAGTATTAAATATACCTGCTAAAAATGTTGAAATACCATCTCCTGCTAAACCTTTTCTTATATTTTCTTCAGTAACTTCCTTGTCTGTTATTTCATGTATTGCTATCATGTTTCCAACTGATTCAGTCATTAAAACAAGCATTATTAGAATCATAGAAATTATTGCTGATATATTAAATGTAGGCATTCCAAATTTTAAAGGTACATTTAAACTAAACCAAGCTGCATCTTTAACTTTAGTAAAATCAGCCATTCCAAAGACTATAGCTAATAAAGTTCCTATTACTATAGAAAAAAGTATTGCTGCACTATTCCAAATTCCTTTTATATATTTAAATAACAATAGAGTTATAACTAGAACTGCTAATGCTAATCCCACCTCTTGCGTAGTTGCTGGTTTAGCTATTCCTCCAGTTATCCATTTTATGCCTACTGGCATTATAGAAATACCTATTACTAACACAACTGTTCCTGTAACTACCTTTGGAAAAAATTTTATTAATTTACCAAATACAGGTGATATAATAAAACAAAATAATCCTGCTATAATTACTGATCCAAAAACAGTTGTCATTGCCAGATGCTTATCACCATGAGCTCCTGCAATAATTGCAAGAATTCCAGATACTGCCGCAAAGCTTGTACCTTCTATAACCGGTATTTTAGCTCCTGCAATATTTTTTAGACCACACCCTTGAATCAGAGTACCTATTCCAGCCATAAATAACCCTGCATTTATAAGAAAAACTATCTCTAAATTATTTAAACCTGCTGCTTCTCCAATCATAAGTGGAACAGCTACTGCACCGGCACACATTGACATTACATGTTGAAGTGAAAATATCCATGCCTTTGAAAAAGGTATTTTTTTATCAACTGCAGGTATTAAATTAGCCCCATCCTTTTCTCTCATACTTTCAAATCCCTTCAATTAATTCTATTAAAGTTAATCTCATTATATTTTTCTATATTTAATAAATATCTCATAATCCACTTTTTCGCCTATGATAACGTTATCTTATGTAATATCTAAATTTACACCATTATAAAAAAAATCTAAAATCTCTCACTATAATTAACTGTTTTTATATTTTCACCTTACTACTATATGTATTTTTAACTGTAATATAAGAACTACCTTAAATTTCACTTATTTTTGATGTTCATTTTATTACTAGTAAGTAGCATATTTCATGCCAAAGTTAGATTTGATTTTTTCGTGTTTTTACACTAATTTTCTATTATTTATTAATTAATTTAACCGTATTTTTTCTTATCTAATAAAAAATTTTGAAAATTTAAGTAATTGTTTATATATTCATTGAAAATTTAAATTTTCAACATATATATTTTTATCATTTTGGTAATTTAAAATGTTCAAATTACATATTATTCTATAAGATATCTATTAAAATTATCAAAAAGATAACATTTTTATCACTTTGATAATTTTAGCTTTATAAGTAAATTTATGTATTAAGAAATGTAAAAAAGTATGTTAAATTTAGAATGTTTAATAATGGCTCTGTTTTAAATGTGTGTTGATATATTCAATAGGTAAAGTGGCATTGTAATTGGAGTTTGAGAATTGTTAAGTGAGAATCTAAATTTTATATTTAGCTTTTCGAACTTACTCAGCGAAGTCGAGTTTCCTTTTAATATTGTCATATTTACTGCTTGTCTCAATTTTATATTGGGAGCAAGCTAAAATGGGACTATACTCATTTTAGCATTCCTAAGTTCAATTACTCAGTCCACTTTGCTTATGTATATATCAACGCTCTACTAAAACATAGCCAATTATTT
>NZ_JAMQHY010000047.1:33344-40093 GCF_023845705.1 Clostridium sp. ZBS15 | reverse complement strand
TTTGAAGTGGAAACTAAGAAAGACACAAATTAAAAAATGTATGAATAAATACAAGAATAATAAGGTGAAAGTTAAATGAAAATGGTTAATTTGTTAAAAATGAAATTATATAAAAAAAGAATTGTTTTAAGTGTAGCTCTAATTGGTATAGCTTTTATTTTAAATGGATGTGGTTTCAGAATAAATATTGGTAATCTTAAAGAAGATGATAAAAAAAATATAGTTACCACTCAACAAAGTGAGATAGACTATAATAAAGATGAATTGCTACCATTAGGAACAGTAGTATTATTAAAAGACTCTAATATACAGTTAATGATAACTGGAAGGATGAGAAAACTTGAAGGAAATTCGAGTGGGGAAATATGGGACTATTCTGGTTGCGCATATCCTAGGGGATTTATGAGTAGTAATGACAGTTATTTATTTAATTTCAATGAAATAGATAAAGTTTATTTTAAAGGATATCAAGATGAAGATGAAATAAAGTATAATAAACAATTAGTGGAATATAGAAATAAATCAAAAGGAATAGAAATAACCAATGCTGATAACTTAATAGTTAGTAATGATGTAACGGAAAACATACAATGGAGTGATGAAGAATTATTACCATTAGGTTCAATAGTTACATTTAAAGGAACCAATAAAAAAGTTATAATAATAGGAAGAATCGAACATTTAAAGGGAGACACTTCTGATGATATATATGATTATGCAGCGTGTGTATATCCAGAGGGAAGTGTTAGTGCGGATAGTAATTATTTATTTGATGGAAATCTTATTAATAAGGTTTATTTTAAAGGATATCAAGATGATCAAGAAATAGAATATAATAAGAAATTGATAGAATATAGAAAATCATTAAGAGAAGAGTAGTTAAATTTAAAGTTATTAAAATTGCATCAATAAAGATAAGAAAAAATATATACTTAAATAAAGCTAATACATTAATTGGAGTGTATTAGCTTTGTTTAATTAATAGAGATTATGGTGCTTTAGATTTTGTCAATACGTCATTAGATTCAATATCAGATTCAGCAATTGATGCATACAAATATGTGACAACAAGAGGAGTTTTTGATGAGCCTACAAAAAATAAAATAGGTAATTCTTTTGATTGGCTAAAAGAACAAAAAGGAAAACCTTCAGATTTATTGCATGAACATTTTAAAAATGAATCACCACATAAAGAAACGTTTGAAGCTACTAAAATAGGATTAGATATGTTAACATTATTGGAAAGTGGTATTGGGGCAGCAAACTATTGTGGAAAACTTTCAAGAATTAAAAAATTAAATGCAGCAGAAAAAGTAGCTAATTCTAAAAAAGCTGAAAACATACTTAATGAATTAAATAAAGAGGTATTGGGAGTTAATAAGGGGTCAGCTGGAGCTAATGATGTAGGATACATGAAAAATATTCATGACCCAATGCGAGATATACCAGGACCGGGTCAAGAATCTAATCCGGAAGAGTGGAATTCCATTATTAAGAAACTTCAGGATTGTGGTGTTGAAATTAAATATACTGAAAAAGACATGGCATATGCGCCGGGATTACAAAGAGGAGATCCAGGCCAAGTAAAAATATGTGAAGATGCATCTTTGAGTGCATTAAAACATGAATATCAACATTTCTTGGATTCACAAGCAGAAGGTTTTCCATCATTTGGAGAACAAATGTTTGAAGATCCTAAGAGTAGAGTAATTAAAGAACTTAGAGCATATATGGTGGAGATAAAAGAGGCTGAGAAAATAGGGTCAAAAGAGGCTGTTGAACAATTGTTTGAAAATTATAGAGGCGAACGTGAATGGATAGTTAATAATTATATAATACCAGGAGGTGAATAAAGATGAGTTATTTAAGTTTAGCAAAAAGAATAATGAATGATGAACTTTCGGATGAAGAATTAATAAAAAATCTTGAAACTCCTAATGTTTTAGTTTTACAGCATGTAATGTTGAAACTTATAAAACATAATATAACAAGTGATTTTGTATGTCAAAAACTTATTCAATATAGTGATTTTATGGATATAAGATTTAAAATTTTAGGACTTTGTAAGATTGGTCACTTAGCACTTTATTCATTAAAAAAATTAGGCTACAAGAAAGAATATCAAGATATATATAGTCGATTAGAAAAACAAGACCAAGAACTTGTGGATATGCTTGAAAAGGCTTTATAATATATTAATAAAATTTTGATTAGAATCTTACTGCAAAATTATAAATTAACTAGCTTTGAATAAACGATTTTATAAATGGAAGTAGTGAAGTAGGAGTAGTAAAGGTAATTAGTGAAAGTTTTCATGTATAAAGTAAAAAATTAAAATAGAGAAAATGAACTAGCTGAAAACAAGTAAGCTAGTTTATTGTTTTTTAGTAAGATTCTTATATTCTATAGAGGTGGAATACTTAGCTTTGATCAGGACAAAAGACTTAATGCTATGAGTGCAAGTGCTGAATATACAGAAGAAGGAAAAAAAGCAAATGAATATTATAAAAATAAGTCTCAGTATAAGCAGGCATATGATGCATATAGCATAGATATAAATTTATTCATGGCAGTAAAAGGTATAGGCAACATATGTAAATCACCTGGGAATATATCTAACATGGGTGGTGGTTCATTACCAATATTAAATGGTACAAAAGGTACATTGGCAATATCTAGCTCTGTTGAAATAGCTGATATAGGTGTAGCAGTAAGAAATGGGATTGGTGGAGCAGAACTAGGGCTTGGAGTTTATAATTTTTCAAAAGGTTCAAATAACGGAAGTAGCAAAGAATCAGATAAAAATAATAATGCTGCTAATAAGAAAGATTATGAGAAAGAAAGTAGTTCAAATAATAAAGATATAGAAAATAAGGTTCAGGGGAATGAAAATAAGGAGACGGCTAAAGCTTACACAGGTGGAAGAACTCAAACAGAGTTAGATAATTTAGCAAGAGACCCTTCACATGCATTTAAAGTAGAAGAACAAGGATTAAAAGAAAGAGAAATAGGTCTTGCTTTAGAAGAAAGAGGAGATTTAGGAAAGATTGTTCGTGATACTCAAATAGATAAGGGCGCAGAATTTATTGATACAACAACTGGTTTAAAATGGGATGTAAAAAGCTTTGAATCGTATCCAATGGGACGAAACGGAATACCTATTACAAAGGTAAAGAAGGGTGCTTTTAGTGTTGATAAAGGCATGGAAAAGATATACGGAGAATTTGACAAGGGTAATAATGTAATTATCGATAAAAGACTATTAACCCCCGAACATATTGAACAACTAAAAGAAGCAATTAAAGAAGCAGGGATAGGAGATAGAATAATATGGTATCCTTAAGGAGGAGAATAAAAAATGATAAATAATATTGTTAGTCAGTTTGAATTGCACAAAAAATGGGTTGAGACAATTGGTAAAGAAGGCGAAAAGTTATGCTTGGAGGAAGTAGATTTCAGGAATTTTGATTTATCTGATAAATTGTTGGAACAAGCAAATCTAGTAGAGTGTATTTTTGACAATCTTAACTTGAAAAGTATAGATTTTCATGCATCACTTCTATGTTCGTCAACTTATAAAAATACTAATTTGGATGCTTGTGATTTTTATAAATCAGATTTATCATATACTGATTTTTCTAATGCAAGTTTAAAGAGAGTTAGATTTAGTAAAAGTGATTGTTGGGAAGCAATATTTAAAAGCGCTGATTTGATAGATTGCAATTTGTCAAATGTTGGTTTTTTATCAACTGACTTTAGAAATACAACATTAAATAATGTAGACATAAGCGCATCAAGATTCAAAAAGACTTTATTTAATGGAGCAATATTAAAAAATATAAAAGGAATTGATGAGGCATATTTTCATAGTATTAATATTGGTACACTTGAAGAACCAATTTTGTTGGAAGAAGAGCAGGCAAAGAAATGGATAATAGAAAATTGTTCATAAAAAATAATAAGAAACTAGATTAATAAAAAAATTGGTATTTGGTATATAGTAACTACAAAATTTAGATGATACTAGCTAAAAATAATAAATATATCCTAATACAATTCATAATATACCTAAATTAGTATATTTATGTTAAAATGAAATAATCTGTATGAATAATTGTAACAATGCAGTGAAAAATGAAATGAATCAGCTGAAATTTAAGTAGGCTGATTCATTATTTTTTTAGCAGTTCTGAAGATATAAGTGTCTGATAAATAATGTTATTGTAAATCGGCACTAGTACCTTTATGAGTTATTAAAATGCCTAAAACTTATAAGGGAATTCCAATATCAGGATCAGAGCTAGAAAAAAGAATGGATATAGCAACTTTTGATGCAACGAAGAAATATAAAGAAGGCACAATGGTAAAATTTAAATCATTAGATTCAACATCAGATTTAGTAATTGATGGATATAAATATGTAACAACAATAATGATATTTTCGCTGTTGGTTAATGCACCTAAACCATCAGGATTTTAAATAAATTAAGAGGTGATTACATGTATAAAGAGTTAGATAAATTATTATTAGAGGAAACAACAGTTGATTCATGGTATGATGATGGATTCTCTATTGCACAAGATATTTTAAAACAATTTTCTAGCGATGATTGGAATAAATTATATAATGAAGTATTGAATAAAGATTTAGATTGGCAAAAAAAACTAGTATATTGTCTTGATAATCAAGTTATTGAGGAAGAGTTCAATATAATATATAAATTAATTCTTATAGATAATGAAGAGTTATTTGAAATGTGTATAGATGCGTTAAGAGCATTTGACAATGAACTTGGACATTCATTTATTAAAAAGAATCCACAAATTATAATAGAAGTAGAAAAACGAATGAATACCGCAGGAAATGTAGCAAAAAAAGTATTAGAAGGTTTTCTAAAAAAATTCACAACAATATAACAAAAGGTTCAAATAACGTAAGTAGTAAATGAAGGATTAGAAATATGGAGATAGTTTTAAGTGGTGACATGTATGATGAAAAAATTAGTGTTAAATACGATGATATGATAATTTACAATGGCTATGTAGATAACTTAGTAACATCCGAAGACGTAGATTCAGATGTAGAATTAAAATTAAATTATAGTAATCAATTCAATCAGAGTAATGTTATAGCTAGGCGTTTAGGAGAGGAGATATTGTGGATTCCTAATATAAAGTATTGCTTTAAAGAAAAATATAAGTATATACCAATAATTTTTTCAGTAGCTGAATTTAAAAAATTATGGGACAGTATGAGATACAATTTTCAAGATGATATTAATAAAATAAAGGAAGTAACTAATGAAGAAGTTATGTTAACTTGGTATATTACAAGTAATATTAGAGAGAGTACAGATAGTATAGATGATTACGCAAAGATACTAAGTAGTAAGTTTATATGTACAGATATAGATGGTGAAAATATAAATAAACAAATTTTAAAGCTTTTCAATTATAATGAAATACTAGATAAAATTAATCTTGTTAGTATATGTGAAGGAAGTAATAATATAATTAATGCTAATATATATCTAGATGATAATATTGAATGGGATGCAATTAAAATTGTTGATGAAACTAATATTTATTTAAACTTATGTAATAAAAAGTATATACCTATGAATTTTAAGTAGGCTGATTCATTTTTTTAGTAGATAATATATGCAATTAATTAATAAAATAGTTCCTAAAATCTAAGGTGGTAAAACAACACCTTAGATTTTTATAAAGATAAAATTTAATTTTTCAAATTTGGTTTATTATATTATAATAAATCAGAAATAAAATTTAACTTAGAAATTAATACATAGATAATAGTTTTAATCAAAAAATTATTAATGAGAAAATTAATTTAAAAAAATTAATTATGAAAGTGAGGATACTATAAATGATATTATCAGGAAAAGAGATATTAAAACATATAGGAAAAGAGATTGTTATAGAACCATTTAATAAAGAAAGAATAAATCCCAATAGTTATAATTTAACTTTATTTAATGAACTATTAGTATATAAGAATGATACATTGGATATGAAAATTCCAAATGAAACTGAAAAACTTATAATACCTGAAGAAGGATTATTATTAGAACCAGGGAAATTATACTTAGGGAGAACAAATGAATTTACTCAAACTAATAAATATGTTCCTATGTTAGAAGGGCGTTCTTCAACTGGAAGACTAGGATTATTTATACATGTTACTGCAGGATTTGGTGATATTGGTTTTGCAGGATATTGGACGTTAGAAATATTCTGTGTTCAACCTATAAAAATATATCCTAACATAGAGATATGTCAAATTTATTATCATAATATTGATGGAGAATATGATTTATATAATAGTGGAAAATATCAAAATAACCAAGGAATACAACCAAGTCTTATGTATAAAGATTTTGAAAATAAAATTTAATTTTAAAAATTTACATTCTTAACTAAATTTGATGGGGATTAAAATTCTCTATAGGCACAAAATATTTAGGAAAGGATGTGTTTTATATGGCAAATAAAGAAGGAGCAATTAATCCAATACAAAAGGGAACAAGAAGACAAAAATTACATGAAAATCAAAACAATGTTGGTGATCCTAAAAAACCATCATACTATGAGAATTTTAATGGTGAACCAATAGAATAAGGTTGATATTCTATAGAATTTTATTATCTAAGGCTCTGTTTTAAATATGTGTTAATATATACAATAGGTAAATTGGCATTGTAATTGGATTTTGAGAATCCTTAATGAGT
>NZ_JAMQHY010000047.1:0-33293 GCF_023845705.1 Clostridium sp. ZBS15 | reverse complement strand
CTCAGTCCATTTTACTTATGTATATATCAACACGCTACTAAAACAGAGCCTAAAAGAAC
The DNA here is from genome assembly GCF_023845705.1 of Clostridium sp. ZBS15. NCBI lineage: Bacteria > Bacillati > Bacillota > Clostridia > Eubacteriales > Clostridiaceae > Clostridium > Clostridium sp. ZBS15. Next base: position 33,234 of record NZ_JAMQHY010000047.1, on the reverse strand, counting down.
AAAAGTATATTAAGCCCAATTACCATCTTTAAATATTTGAATTTCTGTACCATCTTCTTTAATTCCAATGATATTTGTGTCTTTTGTACCAATCATAAAGTCAACATGACTTAAAGACTTATTACAACCTAATTTAAATAACTCATCTTCAGACATGCTTTCTCCATTTTTAATACAAGAAGAGTATGAACTTCCAAGTGCTAAATGACAAGAGGCATTTTCATCATAAAGCGTATTATAGAAAATTATATTAGAATTAGAAATTGGAGAGTCATAAGGAACTAGTGCAACTTCTCCTAAATGTTTAGACCCTTCATCAGTATTTAAAAGTTCTTTTAAAACTGCAAGACCTTCTTTAGCAGAGCAATCAATAACTTTACCATCTTTAAATGTTAAAGAAAAATCATTTATTATATTACCGCAGTAACTTAAAGGTTTAGAACTAAATACGATTCCGTTAACTCCATCATATTTTGGTGTTGAAAAAACTTCTTCTGTAGGCATATTTGCTATAAAATCAAATCCACCATTTTCACATTTATCAACACCACCACACCAAAGATGATCTTTAACTAATTCTATCTGTAAATCAGTACCTAAAGAATTTTGGAATTTAAGATATTTAAATCTATCATTATTTAATGTTTCAACTTTAGAACTAAGTAACTTTGTATGTTTGTTCCAAGCTTCAACTGGATCATTTTCTTTGATTCTCATAATACTAAATATTACATCCCATAATTTTTCTATAGCTTCTTCAGTAGAAATATTAGGGAATACCTTTTTTGCCCAACCTTCTGTTGGAATTGAAACTATACACCAAGCATTTTTATTTGACGAACATTTATTACGGTAGTTTTTTAATGCTATATTTCTACTTTTTTGATATATAGAAATTTTTGAAGAATCAACATCTTTTAAAAGATCTGGATCAGCAGCGGAAATACTAATAAAGGAAGCACCTTTTTCTGTAAAGTAATCGTATTTATCACGTTCAAAATCATAAACATCACTAAGTGATTCTTTAGATGAATTAATTAATTTAATTTTATTAAAGCTAGCATCAGAGTAATTTATATAAACATCTTTAGCACCAGATGCATATCCTTCTTCAGCCATAAGTCTTGCAAAATCATAGCATTCTATAGGAGAATTAATAACTAAAATCCCATCTTTTTGAAGATTAACACCTTTATTAACAGTAAGTTTAGCATATTTTTTTAGTAATTCTATATTCATTTAATCACCTTGTATAATAAATTAATGTAAATTTACTATACTTTTCCTTTCTTCATGTTTTTTATAATAATTATGTCACTATTTTTATTATTTGTCTAAGCTTATATAAATTATAAGTGTGGATTTAATTTATAAAAATATATAGATATAAATTACAGAGAGGTTTTTGCTAATATATGAATTAATATTGGAAAATGTGGTTACCTTTATTAAAGAATAATGATTTTACTTGATAAAGATAGTATAATATTAATGTATAACTAATTTTATATATAATAAAAATATCTTAAAGATATTCAGGAGGATTATATCAATGAAAAAATTATTAATTTTAGATTCAAATTCGCTTATGAATAGGGCATTTTATGCTTTACCTCCTCTTACTAATGATGATGGTGTAAATACTAATGCTATTTATGGCTTTACAAATATGCTATTTAAAATGAAAGATGAAATAAATCCAGATAACATAATTGCAACATTTGACAAAAAGTCGCCAACATTTAGACATAAAGAATATGCAGAGTATAAAGCTGGTAGAAAGAAAATGCCACCAGAACTTGGAGAACAATTTCCAATTATAAAAGAGTTACTTAGATATATGGGAATAAAAACTTTTGAAATAGATGGCTTTGAAGCAGATGATATAATAGGAACTATATCAAAATTTGGTGAAGAAAATGATATGGAAGTATTCATAGTGACAGGAGATAAAGATGCACTTCAATTAGCATCCGAGAAAACAAAAGTAGTTATAACTAAGAAAGGTGTTACTGAAACAGCAATTTATGATTATAAAGCGTTTACGGATGAATTTGAAATAACACCAACTCAATTTATTGATGTAAAAGGGCTTATGGGAGATAAATCGGATAATATACCAGGGGTACCAGGGGTTGGAGAAAAAACAGCATTTAAGCTTATTAAAGAATATGGAACACTTGAAGATGTTTTAAGACATATCCCAGAGATAAGCGGTAAGAAATTAAAAGAAAACTTAGAAAATAATATGGAACAAGCAATATTTTCTAAGAAATTAGCTACAATAATAAGAGAGGTACCATTAGATATTAATTTATCAGATATAGAAAATGCTGATGAAGTAAATTTAGTAGAACTTAAAAAATTAGCTAAAAATCTTAAGTTAAAATCAGTACTATCAAAGTATGATTTGGACAATAATGAAGCAGAGTTACAAGAGATAGCTAATATAGAAATAAGTAAAATAGAAACAATTGAAGAGATGGAAGAAGTATTATTAAGTATTAAAGATAGAAGTTATATCTTATTTACATTAAATGATGCATCTAAATACTCTACTATAGAATTAGAATATTTAATATTAGGTGAAGAAGGCAGATCACATGTTATAGATTTTAAGTTAGTAAGTATGTCAAATAGAGAAAAAGCTTTAAATTTATTAAAAACCTTTATGGAAGATGAAACTGTTAAAAAAGTAATACATGATAGCAAAAATTTAATTACATTTTTAAACAAGTATGATATAGATATTCAAGGTTTTGATTTTGATACAGCCATAGCAGCTTATTTAATAGACTCTTCAAAAGCCAATTATGAAGTTTTTGATTTAATTAATAGATTTTTAGAAAAAGATATAAAGTCGGATTCAAATGATCTAAAAGCAATATGCAGTAGTTATTTAAAAAAATTATATGAAAAATTAAAAGAAATGCTTCATAAAGAAGATATGGATGAATTATATTATAAAGTAGAACATCCATTAATATATGTACTTTCTTCAATGGAGAGCATAGGATTTAAAATAAATAAAAATAAATTAGAAGAACTTAGAATAAAATTTAAAGAACAAATAGAAAAAACAGAAAAAGAGATTCATGAATTAGCAGATGAAGAATTTAATGTAAGCTCACCAAAGCAACTTGGAAAAATATTATTTGAAAAACTTGATTTGCCAGTAATTAAGAAAACTAAAACAGGGTATTCAACAAACCAAGAAGTTTTAGAAAAATTAATAGACAAACATCCTATAATAGCTAAAGTTATGTATTATAGACAAATTACTAAAATTAATTCTACTTATGTAGAAGGGCTTAAGAATGTAATAGATATAGATGAATGCATACATTCAAATTTTAATCAAACTGTAACAACTACAGGAAGATTATCAAGTACTGAACCTAATCTCCAAAATATACCAATAAAATATGAAATGGGAAAAGAAATAAGAAAAGTGTTTATACCGCAAGAAAGTGATGACATTCTTATATCTTGCGATTATTCCCAAATAGAATTAAGAGTACTTGCACATGTAGCAGATGATAAAAATATGATAGATGCATTTGAACACCATAGTGATATACATACCAAAACAGCTTCAGAAGTATTTAAGGTTCCAGTAGATGAAGTTACATCTACAATGAGAAGTAATGCTAAAGCAGTAAATTTTGGTATAGTATATGGAATAAGTGATTTTAGCTTAGCACAAGATTTAAAAATTACTAAAAAAGAAGCATCAGAATATATGGCTATTTATTTTGAAAGATATCCTAAGATAAAGGAATATTTAAATTATGTAAGTGAGTATGCTAAAGAAAAAGGTTATGTATTAACTATATTAAACAGAAGAAGATTCATACCAGAAATAAAATCTTCAAATAAAATTGTAAAAGCATTGGGTGAAAGATTAGCTATGAATGCTCCAATACAAGGAAGTGCAGCTGATATTATTAAACTTGCAATGGTTAATGTTTATAATAAGTTAAGAGAAAAGAATTTAAATAGTGAATTAATTCTTCAAGTGCACGATGAACTTATATTAAATGTTAAAAAAGATGAGTTTGACATAGTGAAACAATTGGTTATTGAAGAAATGGAAAATGCCATTAAATTAAATGTAGCGCTTGATGTGGATTTAAAATATGGTAACACATGGTATGATGCAAAATAAAAATGGGAGATGAACTTTTAAAATGATAAAGATAGGGTTAACAGGGGGTATAGGAACAGGAAAAAGTACTATATCAGATATATTTAGAAGTGAAAACTTTAATATTATTGATGCAGATGTAATTGCAAGAGAGGTTCTGCAAAAAAATCCTGAAATTTTAGATATAATTAGAAGTGAATTTGGATCAGGATTTTTTGACTGGAGAGGCGAATTCAGAAGAAAAGAGTTTGGAAACCATATATTTAAATTTCCAAAACAAAGAGTAAAATATGAATCTATAATTATGCCTTATATAAAAGAAGCAATAAACAATGCAATAAACTTATATGAGAAAAAAGGTGAAAAAGTAGTAATAATAGATGCCCCTACTTTAATTGAAAACAATATGCATGAAGAAATGGATTATGTTGTTCTTGTTTGTGCTGAAAACTCTACTCAAATAAAAAGAGTGAGGGGAAGAGATAATTTAAGCAAAATAGAAGTGGTAAGTCGTATAAATGCACAAATGTCTTTAAATGAAAAGAAGAATTTTGCAAATGTAATTATTGATAATAATGGTGATTTAATAGAAACTCAAAAACAAGTATATGATTTAATTGATTATATTAATTCGCTAACATAAAAGATTTGATTATGTTTTAAAATTAAAAAATGTTTAAGACATAGTCAAATTAAGTTGATTTTATTGAATATTAAAACATTATGTAATAATAACTTTATAAACAGAGTTCTAAGGTATAGATAGAGTTTTTAGGTTCTATTTAAAATTTAGAAATCGTTACTTTAAGAGCAAGCAACTGTTATGGTATAAATTATTATAGGAGCTGGCTATGGGATAAATAATATTAAGTAAGGAGAAAGTAATGAAATCTAAGAAAAATAAATTTCTTATATTAGGGGTAATAATAATAGTAGCTATGGCTATTGGATCTAAATATTTAATAAAAGAAGTCTTTTTTCCTTATAAATATAAAGAATATGTAAGTAAATATAGTGAAGAATACAATTTAGATCCATTTTTTGTATTGTCAGTTATGAAAACAGAAAGTAATTTTGATAAAAAAGCTGAATCTAGTAAAAATGCAATTGGTCTTATGCAAATTACTTTAGAAACAGGAGAATGGGCAGCAGAAAAAATGGAGTTAGAAGAGTTTTCTAAAGAGAAATTATTTGATGAAGAATATAATATAAGGATGGGCTGTTGGTATTTAAATGAACTTAGAGAAATGTTTGATGGAAATTTAGAATCAATAATAGCAGGATATAATGCAGGACCAGGAAATGTTAACAAGTGGCTTAATGATTCGAAGCTTTCACAAAATGGTAAAGATTTAAGCTATATACCATTTAATGAAACTAAGAAATATTTAGATAAAGTAACAACTTATTATAACGTTTATAAATACCTATATTCTAATTCAAAAAAGTGAGATTAAAAATATTAGGATATAGCTAAAAAGATGAGGTTAAAATGAAGAAGAAAATCACAATAAGTTTAGCATTATTAATAATATTTTTTATAATTTATTATAATGCGGCACCATACTTTAGAACTGTAGAAACAGGTAAAGTTTGGTTGCAGTTAGATACATGCGATGAAGAAAAATCATTACTAGACTTTATAAATAATAAATTAATGGATGAAGAAGGTGGAGTATACACTAATTATATAAACTCTAATTCACAAGGTGATATAACAAAAGGTCACGCTGTATTATCAGAATCACAAGGAATAATGTTATTATATAGTTTAGAGAAAAATGATAGAATAACATTTGATAGAACTTTAGATTATATAAGAAATTATATGGTATTAAAGAATAATCTTATAAGTTGGAGAATTGAAGATAAATCTAAATCAGAAATATCTGCAACAATAGATGATTTGAGAATAATAAAGGCACTTCTTTTAGCAGAAGAAAAATGGAACGATAAGGGTTATCGAGGAATAGCACTTAGAATATCTAGCGGAATATCTAAAGAGTTAGTAGAAAATAATATTCTTGTAGATTTTAATGATGGAATTTCAAAAAGTAAGACTACAACTTTATGCTACTTAGATTTGCAAACAATAAAGATGCTTTCAAATCTTAGTTCTTCGTGGGACAAAGTATTAAATACGTCTTTACAAATTTTAAATAATGGATATGTAAGTGATGAGGTACCTCTTTATAAAAAAGAATTTTATAGAGAAAGTGGAACATATGATGATGAAAATATTGATACTTTATTATCAATGATTGTATTGCTAAATAAACAAGAATATGGTGAAGATATAGATAAAAGCATAACTTGGATAAAACAAAAATTTATAAATGATGGTTTTCTTTCTACTTCATATTCTTTTAATGGAGAAAGTTTAACTAATATAGAATCAACATCGATATATTCATTTATAGTACAACTAGCATCTAAAGCAGATGATAAAGAACTAGCAAGTCTTGCGATGAATAAAATAAAAGCTTTTCAAGTAAATAATAAAGAAAGTGTAATCTATGGTGGGTATGGTATGGAAGATGGATTACAAGTTTATTCTTATGACAATTTAAATGCTTTATTTGCTCATAGATATTTTAAATATTAGCGCTGTTTTAAATGTGTGTTGATCTATGCAATAGCCAAAGTGAGATAGACCGACACTCTGCTAAAATATAGCCAAATATTAATATATTATACTTAATATTTGATTAATATATAACATACATTTAATTATTAGTAGATAATTAAATGTATGTTATTTTTAATGAAAAATGTGATAAGTATTTTTTATTAATATCTAAAATAAAAAAATATTTAAGTAAATGTTTTCAGGGGTTGCATTTTTTGCTAAAATGACTTATAGTCATTTTAATATGATAAGAACAAGAGATTAAAAAGTATTTAAAAGCGTAAAACTTTCAATTATAATATAATCATAGTTCTTGGCTGTAGGTTAATTCTATTTTTAAACACAAGGAAAATGTTCGTAAATATAAATTTTAATAATGGTAATAAATATATTTTACGATTATATAGTATGCTTTAAGAAAAGTTTAACATTAAGATAAAGAATTTATTATTTATATAATAATGATAGGAGGATTTAGTTGGTATTTATAATGTAATAAACAATAGTATTATATTATAAATACCAATAATAAATTAATTATGAAGAATATAATAAAAATTTTTAAACGTGATTTTAAAAACATATTTAAAAACTGGGTAGCAACAGTGGTGGTAATAGCACTTATGATTATTCCATCATTATATTCATTAATTAATATAAAAGCATCATGGGATCCATATTCAAGCACTAGTGGAATCATGATAGCAGTTGTTAATGAAGATAAAGGGACAACCTTTAGAGATGAAGACATAAATTTAGGAAATGAATTAGTTGAAAAATTAGAAGACAATGATAAAATGGGTTGGACTTTTGTTGATAAAGAAACCGCAAAAAATGGACTGATAAATGAAAAATATTATGCAACTATTGAAATACCAGAAGACTTTTCGGAAGATGCTACCACATTAGTAGAAAAAAGAGTTAAAAGACCTAAATTAATTTATACTGTGAATGAAAAAAAGAATGCTATAGCACCGAAAATGACTGATGCAGGAGTTAAAAGCGTAAAAGGACAACTTGATGATAATATTGTAAAAACAGTTTCTGGAGTATTATTTAGAGCGTGTGATGAAATCGGAATTGAAATGGATGAACATAGATCTGAATATAGGGAAGTAATAGATGAGATATATGAATTAGATGAAAATATGCCAGAACTTGAAAATTTATTAGATAGTGCTATAGATGGAACTGTAGATCTTTCAGATTTAATTGTAAAAGTAAATGAGATACTTCCGAATGTATCTAATACAGTTGATATAACAGACGATTTTTTACAAGATGTTCAAAGTTTTTTTGATAAAACTCAAGGGGGATTATCAGATATATCTCCAGTTATAAAGGACGATTTATTATTAGCTGAGAATATACTAGATACTACAAGTGTGGAACTTGGAAATCTTGAAGAAAATATAATACCTGAGGTAGCAAAAAAAACATTAATAGCATCTTCGGATACTATTAAGTCTGCTAATACACTTATTGATGGTATAGAATCTCAGCTTAAAAATATAAAAAAAATCTTAGATAAAGTAAGTAAAATAGATTTTTCAAAGTTTGCACTTAATACTACTGATGAAAATTATATAAATGAATTAAAGAAGCAAGCTGAATCAATAAGTGGTATAAAAGGAAATTTAAAAGATATTAGTAGAAAGATATCTAAAGCTATAGATAAACTAGATTTATTAAGTGATAGATTAGAAACTGTTAAAGGTAGAATTGATAATGAAATAGAAGAGTTAGATAATGGTAAAGAATTAGATACTCAGGCTATTAGTGATATGAGAAATATACTTGATGATTTTCATGAAGAAGTTACTGATGTTATTGAAAATTATGACTCAGAACTTGTGCCAGCTATTGAAGATGGATTTGATTCAATGAAAATTATTTTAGATAATACATCTAGTGTTCTACAAGAGGGTAGAAATACATTGCCAGATATTGAAGAGATTTTAAGTGTTTCAGCAGATCTTTCAGATTTATCTAATGAAGAATTATTAAAATTAAAAGATAAATTTCCAGAGATGAAAGATAAAGTACGTGAATTAGCTGATAAACTTAGAGAATTTGATGAAGAAGATAAGTTTAATGAAATTTTTGATATGATAACTAATGATTGGCAAGTTCAAAGTGACTTTTTAGCAAGTCCAGTTGAAATTGAAGATAATAGACTATTTTCATGGCCTAACTATGGTTCAGCATCTACTCCATTTTATACAATTCTATGTTTATGGATAGGTGGATATATGTTATCTATATTATTAGGGACAGATGCACATCCTGTTGAAGACAATAAGGAATTAAAGTCTTATGAAGTATATTTTGGTAAATTACTATTATTTTTATTTATCGGCATAGGACAAGCAATAATTGCTAGCACAGGAGCATTATTTATTTTAGGATCATATTGTCTACATCCAGTATTATTTGTACTATATACAGTGTTTGTTAGCATTGTATTTATGATAATAATTTATACGGCTGTAAGTGTTTTTGGAAATGCAGGAATAATATTTGGAGTAGTATTATTAGTAATTCAGGTAGCAGGTACAAGCGGAAATTTCCCAATAGAAGTTAATCCGGATGTGTTCCAAAAAATATTTGGACTTTTACCATTTACATACGCAATAAGTGGTATGAGACAAATAATGGCAGGAATAGTATATTCAATATTATTTAGAGATATGATTATATTAACTATCTTCATGGTCTTATCACTTATTATTGGATTAACACTTAGAAAAACAATGAATAAAAAGAATGAAAAGTTTGCTAAAAAGTTAAAAGAAAGCACAATAATGAACGGTTGAGGTAATTAAATATGAGAAATATATTTAGAATTTACAAAAGAGATATAGTTACGATAGCAACTAATTGGGCAGCGTTAATCATGATTGTAGTGCTTATAATAGTTCCATCCTTATATTCATTAATAAATATAAAAGCATCATGGGATCCATATGGAGCCACAAAGGGAATTAAAATAGCTATAATCAATGATGATAAAGGAACTGTATTTAAAGAGAAAGATATAAATTTGGGTGAAGAATTAATAGAAAAGTTAGAAGAAAATGATAAAATGGGTTGGTCATTCGTTGATAAAGAAACTGGAAAAAAAGGATTGTTAGAAGAAAAATACTATGCAACTATTGAAATACCAGAAAACTTTTCAAAAGATCTTACCACATTAGTTGAAAAAGATGTTGAAAAGCCTAAACTAATATATACGGTAAATGAAAAGAAAAATACAATAGCGCCTAAAATGACTGATGCAGGAGTAAAAACATTAAAAGGACAGCTTGATGATAATATAACTAGAACTGTATCAGGAGCAATGTTTAGAGCTTGTAATGAAGTGGGAATAGATATAGAAAACAATAGGGAACATCTTAGAAGAATGATTGATGGAATATATGAATTAGATGAAAATATGCCAGAAATAAAAGACTTGTTAGATGATTCAATAGAAGGAACTGTAAATACTTCAGAATTAATAAAAAAATCTGAGGAAATGATTCCAGTGGTTTATGATAGTATAGATGCAACTAAAGAACTTATAGATAGCAACCAGTACTATTTAGATGAAATAGAAGGAAATCTTTCAGATTTATCTCCATTAATAGAAGAAGAACTTGTAAATGGTGAAAATTCATTAGATGCTTTAAACGTAACCTTAGCAAATATTGATGAAAAAGTATTGCCAGATGTTGCTAGAAAAACTTTTATAGCTTTATCGGATTCATCAAAAGACTTACAGAAAATAGTTAAGACTGCTAAGTATGACTTAAAAACTATAAAGTCACACATAGATAAAATAAGCAATATTGAAATAAAATTAAAAGAATCTGAAGATAATGAGATAGAAGATCCAAATCAAAGTAAAAAAGATAATAAAGAATTAAAATATTTACAAGGAATACAAAAAGATTTAAAGAATGTAAATAAGAAAGTTGATAGGGTAATTGATAAATTAGATTTAATTTATGATAGGCTTGATGTGGTAATTGATAGATCTAAGGAAGAAATAGAAAAAATAGATACTGATGGAATAGATATTCAAGCATTAACTGATACAAGAAAAATACTAGATGACATTCATTCATTAGTAGCAAATTTAGTAGATAATTATGATTCAGAACTTGTACCAGTTATTGAGGATGGATTTAAATCAATTAGAGAAATATCTGATAGTGGATTAGTATTATTAGAGCAAGGAAAAGGAATATTACCAGATGTTGAAAATTTATTAGGAGATTTTACTGAAATAACTAATTTATCTAATGAGCAATTAGTAAAGTTACAAGATAAATTTCCGGATATACAAGATAAAGTACATAAGCTAGCACATAAACTTAAAGCAGTAGATGAAAAAGATCAAATAGATGAACTACTGGACATGATAACTAATGATTGGGATTCTCAAAGTGCATTTATGTCTAGTCCAGTCGAGATTGAAGATAATAGGTTATTTCCATGGCCTAACTATGGTTCAACTGCTACACCATTTTATACAGTGCTATGTTTATGGGTTGGGGGATTATTAGCATCAGCTTTATTATCATTAGAAGTACATGAATTTGAAGATGGAACTCTAATTAAGCCTTATCAAATGTATTTAGGAAAGTTATTAATGTTTTTATCACTTGCAGTATGTCAAGCTTTAGTTGCAAGCACAGGTGCAATTTGGATATTAGGGAGTTATTCATTGCATCCAGCAATGTATATTTTTTATTCCATATTTGTTAGTGTAGTATTTATGACTGTGATATATACTGCAGGAAGCCTGTTAGATGATGCAGGAAAGGCTGTTATAGTAGTAATATTAGTATTACAAATTGCGGGGACTAGTGGTAACTTTCCAATAGAAGTTACACCAGTATTATTCCAAAAAATATATCCCTATTTACCATTCACATATGCTATAAATGGTATGAGACAAATAATGGCTGGGATAGTATATCCTATATTAATTAAAGACACTATAATATTAAGTGTATATATGGTAGGAGCATTAATTTGTGGAGTATTATTAAAGGGACTATTAAATAAAACAACAGCTAAACTTATGGGGAAATTAGCTGAAAGTGGTATACTAAGACATTAGAATCAGTTATTAAGAGATGAAAAACTAATTATTGGTTTTTCATCTCTTATTTATGTGTTAAATTGTAAATGACTATACTGATAAAATAATTAAAATTTAAATATAGGATAAAAGAAAACGTTTCTATTTATTAAATGGAAATTTAAATGTGAAAAGTGTGTATTTAAGAATGGTAAAAATATTACGATTATTTAAATATCAACAAAAAAAGTTATATATGTAAAAAATAACAAATAATTATGTACATTTACAGTACAATACAGTAAAATTAATATTAAAGGTGATTTTTATGGATAATTATAGAAAAAAGATAAATATTATATCGATAGATGAAAAAAATATATTTAAAATTTGTTTAGCTACATTAGCGATTTATTTTTTAGCTAATTTAATTTTTAGATGGAAGTTTAATCAAGTAATTATAGCTTTTAGAATTTATTATTTAGTTGGTATGATTATATTTAGTATTTTATCAAAACAAGTATTTCATTTGTATAATCATAACAAATACAATTATATTTATATGTATATATATTGTCTTGTTTATGTGATTTTATTTGGACATAGTATTCAGGTTGCACCACGTAGTAGCTACAGTACTGAAATACTCACTAATTTTATTATATTATTTGAATTATATTTTGGTTTTAAGACTATAGAATATAATCATAAAACAGAAGAAAAAAGTTATATTATATATATTGTTTTAAAAATTTTTATTATCTTAAATTTAGTTTTATACTATAAGATATTTGACATAATATCAATAGTAGTGTTTTTAAGCTGCATTGAATGCTTTTTAATATATAAAATTTTTGTTAATAATGATTCAAGATCATACAATCAATTTAATATAAATACTTATTTAGTATTAGTAGCATTAATCCCAATAGCAAGTTTTTTTAGTTTATTTATGTATCCCCTAAATGGAAATTTATTAAGACTTAGAGAAATATTATTTTTAAGTGTATTTAATATATTTTTTAGTATGTTTTTTAAGAATTTTATGAGAAATCCTTATAAGGAATTAGCAGAATCATTAAATAAAAAAAATAAAATATTGGATGAATTATCTGAAGATATATTTATAAAAAATAAAGAGTTGGAAACATCTATACTAAATTTAAGGAATAAGGAGTATTTATATGAGACATTTTTTAGATTTATGCCTCATCCAATAATATTGATTAGTTTAGAAAATAATAGAATATTATTTGCAAATAAAGCTTTCTTAAATTTAGTAGATATAAAAAATGTTAGAGATGTGATAAATAAAAAAATAAATAAGTATATACATTTTGTTACATCTAATAATGATAACGATCTGAGTTTCAATGCTATTTTAAGTTCTAAGACTGAGGAAAGGTTTGTTAATGCTAAATTTTTGTCAATGTATAAAGATAAAATGGAAGATTTAATTTTAATAGAAGATAACACATCTAAAGTATTAACAGAAGAGATAAAAAAAGAAGTTGAAAGTAGAATGGTTGAAGAAAGAATAAGAACAGAATTTTTATCTAGCATAAGTCATGATTTAAAAACACCTATAAATGTTATATATTCATCTATACAAGTACAACGAATATATACTAATAAAAACGATATAAAATCATTAAAAAAATATAATTCTATATCTAAAATGAATTGTATATCACTTATAAAGTTAACTAATAACTTAATTGATATGTCAAAAATAAATTCAAATTTTTTGATGCCTAATTTAGAAAAAATTAATGTTGTTGAAACAACAGAAGACATAGTTACATCTCTTGTAGATTATGCACAAAGCAACAATGTAGAGATAATATTTAATACTAACACTGAAGAAAGTTATTTAAATTTAGATTATGAATTTTTACAAAGAATAATTTTAAATCTAATATCTAATTCAATAAAGTTTACTCCAAGTGATGGAAAAATAATAATTGACATATTAGATAAAGAAGATAGCGTAAAAATATCTATAATGGATAATGGAGCAGGTATGAATGAGGAGTTTATAAAACAAGCTTTTTGTAAGTATTCAATGGATAAATATTCGATAAAATCTAAAAATGGGACAGGCATAGGATTATTTGTTGTTAAAAAATTAGTTGAACTACAGTCAGGTACAATTGAAATAAAAAGTAAACTAGGACAGGGCACAAAGATAACAATAATATTTCCAAAGGAGAATTTAGATGAGTAAGATTCAACAAGATTTAAATCTGTCTAGTTTAAAATCAGGTACAAAAATTAAAATTTTATCTATTGAATTTATAATATACTTAATTTACAATTTATATTTTTATATTAGTAAACAATATAAATTGTATTTGTTGGTCAATACATTAATATATTTATCAATTGTATTAGCAATTTGTTACATATGTTTTATTAAAGAAAATACAATCAAAAATTTATTTATTGAGTATATATCATTTGAACTTCTTTTAGTAGGGTTAATTTTGTCATTAAAATTATCAAGGTTAATTTTAAATTTTGATATTGCTTCAAATACCCAGTATATATGTTTAGGAGTTATAATATATTATTTTGAAATAATATTACAATGTTTAGGTTTTTACTTTATTAATAAAAAAGAAGATTTGAAAAAAACAATACCAATTTTTTTAGGTATATTTATTATAACGTTCATAATAATGAATTGCAGTGTTCATAAGTATATATATATAAATACAAAAATTTCAATTATTTTTTCTATAGTGAGTATAATTGTAATTAGTTATGTGATTTTATATATGATAAAGACTTTAGGAAATTACAAAAGTTTAACAAGTGAAGATTTCATTGAAAATTTAAAGTTATATGTAATTTTAAGGTATTTAACATATATAGTTAGCACAATCTTAATTGGTACTAACAAGTTAATTGTAATAGCTGGGGGAGTGAAATTATTAGCATTTTATATGTTATTTAAGGGTATAGTAAATTATATGATTAATGAGCCAATGAAAAATATGAAAGTGAATTTAGAACGAACTCATGAAGTGAATTTAGAGTTGCATAGAACATTAAAGAAGCGTAATCGAATATTAAATGATACCAATATAATGATAGAAAAAAGTGAGAGCAATTATAATAAATTGATAGATTCTGTATATGATGGTGTACTTTTATTTTCGAAGAATAAATTACAATATATAAATAAAGCAGGATTAAAATTATTAAATGATATAAATAAGGAAAATATTATAGGAATTAGTTTAGAAAAATTTATTTTAGAAAATTTCAATTTTAATTTATATCATAGTAATGAAAAAGAAATATGTATAAGTGATCTTAAATTAAAAAATGCTGATATAGTGGTAACTCTATTTATAATAGATATAGATGAAAATAATAAGTTATTATATGCACATGATGTAACTGAATTAAATAAGACTAAAGCTATGAAAAATCAACTAGAAAAGTATTTAAAAGAAGAGGAATTAAAAAATCAGTTTTTCTCTAATATTTCTCATGAATTACGTACTCCAATAAATTTAATATATTCAGCGATACAACTTAATGAGATTTATTTAAAGCAGAAAAAAGTTGATAATGTAAGTAAAAATAATGAAATAATAAGACAGAATTCCTTAAGACTAATAAGGACTATCAATAATTTTATAGACACAAATAGAGTGTCAGAGGGATATCTTAAACCAGATTTTAAAATTTATAATATTGTTGAAGTAGTTGAAAATATAACTATTGCATGTAATAAATATATAAATAAAGCTGAAATAGGTTTAATATTTGATTCAGAAAAAGAAGAGATATATGTAAAATGTGATAAAGATATGATTGAAAGAATTGTATTAAATATTATTTCGAATTCTGTAAAATATGGACAAAAAGGTAGCCATATAAATGTGACTATAGGCATAGAAGAAAGCAATTTAGTTACAATAAAAATTGAGAATAACGGAAATAGAATTGATGAAGACACAATACCTCATATATTTGATAAATTTACAAGAATAAATAAATCTTTCAATAGACCTAAAGAGGGAAGTGGTTTAGGTTTATTCTTAAGTAAATCATTGACAGAATTACAAGGGGGAGAGCTTGCTTTAGAGTTAGATGAAAAAGAAAATCTATTTGTAATAAACTTTCCCATTGCATGTGATGTTAATTCTTCAGATGTAAATTGTGATTTAGAAATTAATAATATAGAAGAAAAAGTAGATATAGAATTTTCAGATATATATATGGATTAAACTATATTTTTAGAAAGTCTTAAAGAATGTCATTCTAAAATATCAACTCTCCACTAAAAAAGGATGGCGTAGCACCAATTAAACATAATTTTAAAAAAATCAACATATAAATTAAATAAAAGATAAGTATTATTTTTTAAAATTATGGAGTGTTGATATGAAAGAAGAAAAAAAGAAAACTAAAAAAATATTTCTTATACCATTAATATTATCAATAGGAATACCATTAATAATAGCTAGTTTTATAAATGTTATAATGCCATATATGGGAGAGTTGTACGATAGCTTAAATAAACCATTTTTTGCTCCACCAGGAAGTGTTTTTCCTATTGTATGGACTATTCTCTATATATTAATAGGAATAGCTTGTTACAGAGTATATATACTTAAATATAGAGGGATTGATATAAGCTCAGCAATATTTACGTATTCTATACAGCTATTATTAAATTTTTTATGGGTCTTCATATTTTTTGGATTAAGATTATATGGAATAGCTTTTATTGAATTATTAATAATATTATTTTTTGCAGTTTTAACATTTATTAAATTTTATAATAAAGATAAAATTGCAGGATCGTTATTTATTCCATATTTACTTTGGCTCACCTATGCTGGAGTATTAAATTTTTATGTATGGATGTTAAATGAAATGTAGATTTTTCTAATAGGATTAGAAAGATGCTAAAAAATAAGGTTAGTTGCTGCAGACGGGAATGCAGTAAGCTAGCCTTATTTTTGTTTTAATGTTAATATATATGTTGGTAAAAGATAATAAATAGAGTAGTGATTTTAAGGAGGTAAGGCATGGCAAAGGTAATTATTGCAGAAAAACCTTCTGTTGCAAAAAATATTGCAGATGCGTTAAATATAAAAACTAGAAAAGATGGTTATTTTAAAGGTGAAGAGTACTATATCACTTGGGCTTTTGGTCATCTTTTGCAATTATATGATGCAAAAGATTATGATGAAAATATGAAGGGATGGAGAATGGAGAAGTTTCCATTTATTCCTGAATCTTTTCAATATAAGGTAAAGTGTGATAATATTGATAGAACAGTTGAAGATAAAGGCGCTGCAAAACAAATTAATATAATAAAGTCATTAATAGAGCAAGAAGATGTAGACGGAGTTATATCTGCTACGGATTTTGATAGAGAAGGGCAAGTAATTGCAGATGAATTATTTAATTATTTAAATATACAAAAGCCAATATACAGATTATTGTTAAATGAATGGACTCCAGATGAAGTAAAAAAAGGGATGGGGAGTTTAAAAGAAAATAAAGAAATGCAATTTTTGCAGGATGCAGGAATAGGAAGGCAATGGACAGATTGGATTATTGGAATAAATTTAACTTCTGTTAGTACATTGAAGTATAAATTTGAAGAAAATAAAACTATTAACATAGGTAGAGTATTATTACCAACGTTAAAGATAATATATGACAGAGATAAAGAAATAGAGAATTTTGAAGCTACTACTTACTATAAATTAACTTCTACATTTAAAAATTCAAGTAATGAAGAATTTGATGGGTTATATTATGAAAAGGAATCAGAAAAGTTTGAAGATAAAAGTGTTTTAGATAATTTAGTAAAATTACTAGATGGAACTAATGCAACTATAATAGACAAACAAACTGAAAAAAAGAAAGATTATCCACCATATCTTTTCAACTTATCTAATTTACAAGGATATATAACAAGTAAGTATAAAGGATGGACATCAGACAAAGTATTAAAGGTTGCACAAAGCCTTTATGAAAAGAAATATACAACTTATCCTAGAACAGCAAGCGTGGTCTTAGAAGAGAGCTTAGAGGACAGAGCAAGGAAAGTTTTAAATACATTAAAAACAGGATTACCTTACGAAAAAGAGATTAAGTTTATAAAAACTAAAAGAGTATTTGATAATTCAAAGGTTGAAAGCCATAGTGCAATAACACCAACATATATTAAGCCAAATGGACTTAGTAAAGATGAAGAAATTGTCTATAATGCTATTAAAAATAGATTTATAATGCAGTTTATGCCTATTGCAGAGTTTGAAGAAACAAAGATAAGATTAAAACCATATAATGAGGAAATACAAGGAGAATTTATATCAAAAGGAAAAGTTCAACTTGTAGAGGGATGGAGAGTAGTTGAAAAAATAGATACTAAAGATACAATACTTCCTATGGTTAATGTAGATGAGAAAGTAGATATAGTATCAAATAAAGTAAATAAAGTAACTAAAAAACCACCAAAGCATCACACAGAAAAAACATTACTTAGGGTCATGGAAACTTGTGGTAAGGGCATAGAGGGAAAAGAAGATTCTGAGGAGATGATGCAATCTATATTAAATGGATTTAGTATAGGAACTCCAGCAACTAGAGCAGAAACTATCAAAAAACTTAAAGATATTGGATACATAGGAACTAAAGGCAAAAGTCTTATATGCACTCAATTAGGCATAAATATAGTTGAAATATTTCCAGTTCAAGAACTTTTAGATCTTGAGTATACAGGAAGACTTGAAAGCACATTATCTGATATAGAAAAAGGTAAATTTAAAAAGTCTGATTTTATGAGTTTGATATATGATTTTACGAATAATGCTGTTGATAAAATCAAAAAGGATACATCAGCTTTATCTAAATTTAAAGTGGAACTTCCAGAAGGTGCAGAGGAGATTGGAAAATGTCCTGTATGTGGAAATTCAGTCATTGAAAATGAAAAAAACTTTGGATGTACAAATTGGAAAAATGGATGTAAGTATACAATATGGAAAGATGATAAATATATATCATCCTTTGGTAAAAAAGTTTCTAAAGAAATGGTTGCTTTATTACTTAAAAATGGAAAAGTAGGTTTTAGAAATTTAAAGAGCAAAAAAGGAAATACTTTTTCAGCATATTTTAGATATGAAAAAAATGAGAAAACAGGATATTTTAATTGGATGATAGAATTTATATAAAATAAAGGCTATGTTTTAGTAGCGTGTTGATATATAAATAAATAAAATGGACTGAGTAATTGAACTTAGGAATTCTCAAAATCCAATTACAATGCCACTTTACCTATTGTATATATCAACACATATTTAAAACAGAGTCATTTACAAAAAGACATTGTAAAATCAATTTTCACTTGATTTTGCAATGTCTTTTTTATTAGATGGATACTATTTTTTATAAAATGTTATTTTACAAGAATAAGTTATATTAACTATCTTATAAAATGATACATAAATATTGCTAAGTGATAAGATAATGGAGCCATAAATACAGTCATAAGACCTGCAACGCCAATTGAAAGGCTACTCATAGCACCTTCTGTATCTCCAAGTTCTAAAGCTTTTGTAGTACCTACAGCATGAGCAGCTGTACCAATTGATATTCCAATTGCTACTTTATCTTTAATTTTGAATACTTTACATATAGCAGGTCCTAATATAGCACCCATAATTCCAGTAATTATAATTGCAAGTACAGTAATAGGAACTAGTCCACCTAAGTTGCTACTTATTTCAATACCTATTGGTGTTGTTACAGATTTTGGAATTAAAGATTTTATTATAGTAGAATCTAATCCTACGAAATAAGATATTCCCATTACAGAAAACATTCCAATAATGCTTCCTAAAAATACTCCAGAAAAAATAGCTACAGCATTTTTCTTAAGTAATTCTATTTGCTTATAAAGTGGAACAGCTAGTACAACTGTTGAAGGTCCTAAAAACATATTAATGAATTGTCCACCTTCATTATAAGTACTAAAATCTATATTAAATGCAAATAAGAAACATATTATAAATGCAATTGCTATAAGTAATGGATTTAATAAAGCAACACCTGTTTTTTTATTTATAAATATGCCTATTTCAAATGCGATTAAAGAAAGCACTAAGCCAAATAAGATGTTATTAATTATTATGTCCAATTATTTCACTTCCCCTTTTTTGATGTTTTGATTTTTTTGATATAAATTGAACTATTAAACCAGTAGAGGCTATAATTATTATAGTTGTACATAAACAAACTATAAGCAATTTTAACCAATTAGACTTTATTATATTTAACGAAGTCATAAGTCCTACGCCAGCAGGAATAAAGAAGAATGCTAAATGATCTAGTAAGAAATCTGATACGTTTGAGATATTATCAACTTTGATTACATTAAAGCATAGTAATAAAAATAATATAATCATTCCTAAAATATTACCGGGTATAGGTAATTTAAAGAAAGATGATAAAAATTCTCCTAGTAAATAAATAATTAAAATAATTAAAGCTTCTTTAAATAATTTCATCTTTTCCTCCCCAAAACTATGTATTAAATTTAAAATTTAAAAATATAATTTCTAAACAATAAGTTCACCTATATAATTTATCACTTGTTGAGCAATAAGTAAAAGGTTTATAAAGCCAAAATAATAAAAGATTTTCAGAAATAATTCTAAAAATCTTTTATTAGAGTGAGTATAGTGAATTTTTCTACAAAAAACTCGGAATTATTAATTAATCTGAATATTTAGACATGAAATTCACTTATTTCTCTAAAGATTTATTTTTAATTAAACGTTTTTCTAAAAAAGCTACTATTTCATACATTATAAAAGCAATCACAGAAAGTATTATTATACTCATCATAACCATATCCAATTGGGCAATTTGACCACCATATACAATTAAAAAACCTAAACCCTCTCTAGCTACTAAAAATTCTCCCATTATTACACCAACCCATGACAATCCAACGTTAATTTTTAATGCTGATATAAAAACGGGAATGGAGTAAGGAAAAATTAAATGTCTTAAAATTTGAAGTTTAGATGCCCTAAAAGTTTTCATAAGCATGATTTTATCACTGTCTATTTCATTAAATCCACTTAACACACTTATAATTGTAGTAACAATAGAAATTAATAAGGCTATTACAATTATAGCAGTAGTACCATTACCAACCCAAAATATAATTATTGGTGCTAAAGCAACTTTAGGTAAGGCATTTAATACTACTAAATAAGGGTCTAATACTTTAGACGCAAAAGGACACCACCATAAAATTACGGCAATTGCTGTTCCAAGAACAGTTCCTAAAGTGAAGCCAAGTATTGTTTCATAGCAGGTTACCCAGATATGACGCAATAAAGTGCCATCAGCATAAAAAGATACAAGCGATTTATACATTCTAGAAGGAGTAGAAGTTAGGAAAGGATCAATCCATTTTAAGTCACCTGCAATTTCCCAAAGTGCTATAAAAATAACTAATATTAAAAGTCTAGTAATTACAAGCTTTATTTTATTGTGTTTTAATTTTTTCAAATATATATCATGTTCTTTACTCATTGTATTGATCAAGCTCCTTCCATAAATCATTAAAGTAACCTCTAAACTCTGGTTCTTTTCTTCTTTCAAAAGGAGTGATGTCTTTTTTTGAAAACATTATATCCACATCTTTTTTTACCTGTGCAGGTCTTTTAGATAACACAAGTATTCTACTAGAAGTAGAAATAGCTTCAGATATATCATGAGTTACCATTATTGCAGTTTTCTTTTCTTTTTTTATTATTTTAAATACATCATCACATACTAAAAGTCTTGATTGATAATCTAAAGCGGAAAAAGGTTCATCTAAAAATAGTATTTCAGGGTTAAGTGCTAATGTTCTTATTAGAGCTACTCTTTGTCTCATTCCACCTGACAATTCGTTAGGATAATGTTCTTTAAATTTTGATAATCCATAGGTCTCAACTAACCCATTAACTCTTTCAACAGCTTCCTTAGTAATTTGTTTTTTAATTTTTAGTCCAATTAAGACATTGTCCCATACATTTAACCATTCAAATAAATGATCTTTTTGAAACATATATCCTATTTTATTTAAGTTGTTTTTTATATCTTCATCTTTATAAAGTATAGATCCACTAGAAGCTTTTAATAATCCACTAATTATATTAAGAAGTGTAGATTTACCACAACCAGATGGACCTAGTATTGATATAAACTCACCATCATTTACTTCAAAACTAATATTATTTAATGCTTTAGTTTCACCCTTTAGTGAGTGATAGTTCATAGATAAATCAGAGATTTTAAGCAAGCTCAAAGCAAATCACCAATCACATTTATTTAGTTGCTTTTTCAGCAAAACTATTGTCTACAATTTTATTGAAATCAGGTTTTGATGGAATTAATGACTTATCATACTCTTGAATTATATCTATCAATCTATCCAAATTTTCTTCTTTAATTGAAGGATCATGAGCTAAAGCATCTATTTTATTATAGTTATTTATAACTGTTATAATTATATCTCTGTCGGTTCCAGGGAAAAATTGAATTATTGAGTCAGCTATTTCTTCAGGAGTATGAGAAAAATACCATTGTTGACCCCTATACATAGCTTTTGTGAATTTTTCTATTACGTCCTTATTATTGTCTAGGTAAGACTTAGTTGCAAAGAAACAAGTATAAGGAATAACTCCAGAATTTTCACCAACAGATGCTAAGATACATCCACTACCTTCTTTTTCAAGCATTGAAGCAGTAGGTTCAAATAATGCAACATAATCTCCAGTGCCACCTTTAAATGCACCAGAAGTAGCAGCAAAGTCTATATTAGTTACCATATTAACATCAGTTTTAGGATCTATATTATTATTTTTCATAGCGTACTCTAAAGCCATAGCAGGTACTCCACCAGGTCTTCCACCAATAACTTCTTTTCCTCTTAATGTATTCCAATCAAATTTTGTTTCTTTATTTCTCCCAACTAAGAAAGAGCCATCTTTTTGTGTAAGCCCAGCAAAGACTACAGGATAATCTTCTCTTCCCTGATTATTAATATAAATTACTTGTTCAGGACCACAGAATCCGATATCAGCATTATTACTTAATACAGCTTGCATAACTTTATCAGCGCCTTGTTCCACTGTCACTCAAACACAATATTTTTTCGTCAACTGGTTCCATTAATTCTCTTCTTTTCTTAGAATCTCTAGATCCAACGGTATCTATTTCCAAATCTTTAGTTTCTCCATCCCATCGTATCTCTTCTGTTAGACCTCTAATAAGTTCCCTAATTTCATCATGTTCAAGAGAATCTATTAATGAACATTTATTCAATAAAGATTTAATGAAAGATAAATTGATTTCTTCAGCTTTTAGGTTAGTCAAATCATCTTTATGTTTTAGTGAATTATCATTAAGTTCCTTTAATTCATTTTTTAAGTCCTTAAGTTTAGGAATAATTAAGTCTGACAAATCAGGATCAAGTGATATTTTATCAAGTAAATTATCTATCTGTTTTTTCTTTTGCTCAATAAGATGATCTATATTTTCTTTTTCATTCACCTCATGAAAATCCTTTGATTTTTCCTTAAGTTGTTTTTCCAATTTATTTATAAGATTAAGTTTATTTTCACCAAGTTCCTTTATAGCATTTATAACTATCTGATCTATAAGTTCAACCTTTCCATTTTTATTATCACACCTAGAACCCTTGGAGTCTTTTTTCAATGAACAGGTATAATAAAAATGTCTCTTTCCAGTTTTCTTACTTACTACTCCGTGGACTATCCTAAGTTTTGAACCACATTTTTTACATCTAATAATTCCAGTTAAAAGAGCGTTATGACTTCTAGAGGAAACCACAAATTTATCTTTATTGACTTCCCTTATACTTTGAACCATTAACCAATCTTTAGGTTCTATAATTCCTTTATGTTTGCTAACAGCAGCAATCCAATCTTTAGTGTCTCTAAAAGATCTTGAAAAATTACCATCTCTAGTATAATTACTTTTGAGCTTATTATAAGTTAATATTCCATGAACACTGTCAGGAGTTCCAACTACAGTCATATCTTGTTCAGCAAGGTATGAGAAAATTTCATCACTAGATTTAACATAAACAGTATTAGTTAATATTCTTTTTAAAGATGTTTTATCAAAATTTGAACCACGTCTAGTTTTATAGTAATTTGCAAGCATGTAGGCTTCAAGATTAGATAAAGATTTAAGTTCTAAATATTTATCAAAAATAATTTTAACAAGCTTTAATTCTTCTTTGTTTTCAGATAATTTAGTGAATGAACGTTCATTTAAATTTTCATCCATATATTTAACAGTTTTTGAATCATATCCAAGTGGAGGAGTACCACCAAGCCACCTACCTGATTTTGCAAGTTCTATCATATTATCTCGAACTCTTTCAGCTATTGTTTCACGCTCAAATTGAGCAAATACAGAAGCAATATAAATCATTGCTCTACCCATTGGTGTACTAGTATCAAATTCTTCTTTAATACTTATAAAATCTATATCATACATTTGAAGAGTTTCAAGTATATTTGAAAAATCAGATACATTTCTTGAGATACGGTCCAATCTATAGCAAATTAAAATTTTGAATTTTTTTTCTTTAATATCTTTTAAGAGTTTTTTAAATTGTGGCCTATTTGTATTACCACCAGAGAATCCTTCATCTTCATAAATAAGAAATTCATATTTCTCATTAGATCTATTTCTAAGCTTTTGCATATAATCCTTACACATTTGGATTTGATTTTCTACACTATCACCTTTACCAGTAAATGTTGACTTTCTACTGTAAATAGCTACTTTCATTATTTTCACCTCATTTTGATTTATGGGCATATGTAAATATATTTTTAATTTGTTACTTGTATTATTAAACTTTTATTTTTACTATTGATTTATGGACGTTAAAAAGATATTTGTTCTTCTTTAGGAATTTATATTATTAAAAAATTTGTGGATAANNCGTTTGGAAAGGGCGCATGGCTAAAAAAAATCGACGGCTCCAAAGTCGCCTTAGCGATTTTGTTCTTTAATATTTAAAACTAGATATGTAGGCTTATATATAAAACATTAGATTTTAATAAAATATAAATATAATTTAAAAGTTAAAGTAACAAAATAAATGAATAATAAATAAAGCGGAGAAGAGGTAAGTTAAAATCTAAGTCTTACATGATTTTAATTTTATGTAAGACTTAGATTTGGCTTTTAGGGGAAATAAATTAGTATTTTAAATACATTTAGAGGTTTATCTAATATAACTAACATACTTATTTTTTGCATAATGCCAGCTTTTATGTATTAATTAAGTATATTTGCCAATTATCCTGTCATAGGGTATGACTCAATATGCTTTCACATATATTTTTTTATTTTATTAATTAAATAATTTTTTAATTAATGATTAGGGGACAGGACTAAAGAAATATTAGTTTAAATACATCTCATGTTAAATATATATATTTTGTAATATAGATTAACAAAATTAACAGGCATTTAGCATATAATCAATAAAATATATGTTAATAAAAAATCTTTATTTTGTTAAACTAAATATTTTATTTAATATATTTAGTACTTAAAAATCTAATTTTTTAAATTATTTTGAAAATCTATATATTGTGTAGCTTAAGTAAAAGATAATATTTAGAAGCTGGAACTAAATGTTATTCTAATACTTAGCTACAAGTGTTAACTTTAATAGATTTCCTAATACTAATTAATTTGCAAAGTAGCTAATAAATCTTTAATTTAAAATAGTTAATAAAAAATATTTCTATATTAAAAATTATAATGGCATTGTAAATTAAAAAACTATTTCATAAAATCACATATACTTAATCTAATTTCTAAAATTTCTTCAGGTACCTTAAGCTCAAAAGCAACTTCTTTAATTGTTTTTCCTTCAAACATATCCTTAGATAAATTTGGAATAAGCAATAATGAAGAAAAAAGATCAGCTTCTCTTTCAAATTTACTTACATTAAACAATGTATGAGTTTTTAGAAATGTGAAATTTTGCTTAGTATGAAGAACAGCATGGCCAAGTTCATGACCATATGTAAAACGTTTTCTTATAGAGTTTAAATTTTTATTTATAAATATAAATCTATTTCTAGCTACATATTGATAAATACCATTAATTTCAGAATGCAAATCACGCTCTTCACACTTAATTTTTTCTAATTCACATAATTTAATTGGATCAGTTGTTTTATGCTTGTTTATTAGCTTTAGATACTCTTTTCTTACAAAGCACAAAATATCCACCTCCATTTTTTTATTTCCCCTAATTTAAATTGATATCTTTAGTGAAGTGAAGAAAGTAATTCTTAATTTAAAAATTACTTTCTATATTTTTTCGGTGTGTATTTCTTGTTTATTATTTTAGCTTGACGCATTCCATAAGCTAATGTGTCTAATAAACTTTCAAGTGCTTCATCTGACATCGGTTCTCCAGATAACATAAGTCCATCTTGGTTTTTTAATAATTCATCTTTTAGTGCATCAATCTTTTTTTCTATGTCTTTTTCATCTTTTAAAGATAAAAGTGATTCAGTATTATTTTCACCTTTTTCTTTAATTTCAATATGACCAGCAGCATCAAGAAGTTCTGCATAAGAAACAGTATTGTTGGAACAAACTGCGATTTTTCTTAAAGTATCAGGTTTTGGGGCTTGTTTATTTTTGTTATTTAATATTTTGGATAAGTTGCCAGCACTTATATCACATTGCTTAGCAAAATTATTTAAACTGTTATCACCTTGGGCTTTTTTTATTAGCTCAATAAGTAGTTCAGAATTAAACATAAGATTCCAGCTCCTTTTAATATCATAAATTAATTTTATAGTGTTTGTTGCATTAATGCAATAGCTAAATGTAAAATATTAAAAAAAGTGTTGCATTGTTGAAATGAAACGGTATATAATTATTGCATACAGGAAATGTTGCATATAAGAAACAGGGGGAGAATTTATGAATATCAGGTCAGAGGGGATAAAAAAATTAGTAGAAGAACAATTTGGAGGGAGTTGTAATAAGTGTGCTAGAAGTCTTGGAGTATCGCCAGCTACAATATGTAGGATAGTTAATGGAAGTAACAATGCTGGAATAAAAGTATTAGCATGTGCTGTTAAGTACTGTGAAGATAAGCATATAAAGCATGATAAGTATATATTTTTTTGATATATTTATTTCATGAAATAAACAGTAGTGATTTTATAAACAAGTTATTGAATTTTAGCGTTTATAAATAGCATGGGAATTTTAATATACTTAATGATTTAAAAGGTAATTAATTAAATGTTATCAAGTGGCATAGTATTAAATGAAAGTTCTTAAGTAAGGGGGAATGGAGCTTGAATATAAATGTCAGCATTAATTACCCTGATGATATGAAAGCATTAGAAGAGAAGGCAAGTAAATTAATGGCTTCTATATTAGTTAAAAAGCTCCAACCAAAAGAAATTGAAACTCTCATTGATATACTAAAGGATGATAATCAGATTACTTGGTAAAAATTAAGATTCAGTTTTGTATTAATTGTTATCTAAGGCTAGCAATAATTAAAGTATTAATGATGCTGGCTATTAGATACAATTTATAAGTAAAAATTATATTTATAACTTATGTATTTTGGCTAATCAGCAGCAAAGAGAGTTTTTAATCTCTCACTTAAGGTTCCTAATAATATCATATTAATATCATAAAAATGCATGAGTTTATTTATGGGAGTGTGAAAGTAGTGGCAGATATTAAGTGGATTAAGATAACTACTAATATGTTTGAGGATGAAAAAATCAGATTAATAGATGCTATGCCTGAAAGAGACACTATTCATTATGTGTGGATTAGATTATTAGTACAAGCAGGCAAAACTAATTCTAATGGGTTTATATTTTTAGGGGAGAATATTCCATATACGGATGAAATGTTATCTACAATTTTTTGTAGACCGTTAACTTCTATTAGATTAGCATTAAAGACTTTAAAAGATTTTAGAATGATAGAGGTTGATGAGGATAATCTTATTAAGATTATTAATTGGGAAAAACATCAAAATGTTGAGGGCATGGAAAGAGTTAGGGAACAAAATAAAATAAGGGCAAGGAATTTTAGAGATAAGAAAAAGCAACTTAAAGAGCCAGTTAAGGTTAAGAAAAATGAAGAGACAGAAATTTTGGATTGTAATGGGGATAAGTCTGTCCAAAATTCAGAAGAAGTTAACAGTAACGTTACTGAATTAAAAAGTAACGTTATGCAAAATAAAAATAACGTTACAGTAACGAAAGAGAATAAGAGAGAGAGTAAGAATCAGAATAAGAAGAAGATAAAGAATAAGAGAGAGAGTAAGA
Organism: Clostridium sp. ZBS15; assembly: GCF_023845705.1. NCBI lineage: Bacteria > Bacillati > Bacillota > Clostridia > Eubacteriales > Clostridiaceae > Clostridium > Clostridium sp. ZBS15. Next base: position 4,978 of record NZ_JAMQHY010000047.1, on the reverse strand, counting down.
AAAAGACTGAAGAAGAAAATAAGGCAGAGAATGAAAGCAAGGTTAAGAACAATGAGATAGATGATAAAAACTTAGAGGATAATAATAGTGAGAGTAGCAAATGTAGAAGTAGAAATAATAAGCTTAGTGATGAAAACTTAGAAGATAAAAGCAAAAACTTTGAGAATGATGATTTTTTTAAAGAACAGATTAGCTTTAAGGATGAGTTAGAAGAGGCTAATAATAAAGATTCACAGGTGAGAAAAGATTGTGAAGTTAAACCTGTTGCTGGTAATAAAAAAGCTATAGATGAGCTTTTAGATAGTGCAACAGAGCTACTTAAGTATTATGAGGGTATGACTGGAATAATAGGTGGACTTAACTTAGGTTATATTAAGTTAGCCATATCTATACATGGGTTTGATAATGTTAAGATGGCAATTAATAAAGCATTAGAGCTTAATAAGGATAATACAAATTACATTAATGGCATACTTAAAAATTGGAAAAGGGAAGGCTATCCAAGTGATGATAAGAATTATAAGAGAAGAGTTACTAAAAATAGCTCAAACTTAAAATTTGATAATTTTGAAGCAAGAAAATATGATTATGATTCTTTGGAGAAGAAATTACTTGGATGGGAGGGTAAAGAGCAGGTATAGTAAAATTCCCATGTACAAGCTTAAACTTATACATGGGAATTTTTATAATAGAAAGAAAAATTGTTAAATTAAGGTGACATTATTTTACTTCAAATTTTGTGATTTCTCTTTGTGTTAATTGAGCAGCAGATGCGTTAGTAAGCAAGCCTTTGCTTGTTAAGAAGAATTCCTTTTCAACGATAAGCTCCATTAAAGCTTTTACTTCTTCTGCTGATATATCTGGCTTAACACCACTTATAGTAAGTGTTGTTTTAGAATCAGCTTGATTTACGAATGTCATTGATAAAATGTATTCCATATTGATTTACCTCCTTTTTAATTTGTTAATTTGAAATTATTCACTCATTAGCTTAGAAGTATCAGTTATAAAGAAATTTCTACAGTCAGCAGCTAAGGTTTTTTCAATTTCTTCTGCAACTTCAAATACTTCATCAGGTGTTTTCTTTGGATTTACATTAGAGAAATTCTTCTTAGTGTAAATTGGATCTCCAAGTTTGTCTTCTCCTTTTTGCACCTCAATAGAAAGAGTACAACCAGTTTGCAATTTATTAATAGCCATGATTTTTACCTCCTTTAATTTGTTTTCATATAGGATATATGTATTTGGGGGAGAAATTACAAGACAAAAGAAAAATAAATTTTATTTAATAAAATAATTTTATGAACATTTATTAAAGTTACTGCATAAAAAGATAATATATAGATAGATGTTTATTGATATATGAACAATGTATACTAACTACAACATTACTATTGACTTAATATAGATAATTGTCTATANNTATAGACAATTATCTATATTTGGGGGTGGGTTTATTGAACTATGAGAATAATTCCAAAATTATTAAAGCAATTTCTGATCCAAATAGATTAGAAATTATTGATATATTATCTTGTGGAGAAAGATGTGCATGTGATATATTGAAAAATTTTAAATTTACTCAACCAACATTATCTCATCATATGAAAGTATTAATTGATTGTGAAATAGTAAATGTTAGAAAAGAAGGATCTTGGAATTACTACTGTTTGAATATCAATAAATGCAATAATCTAATTTTATTCTTGATGAACATCATTGCAAATACAGATGACTGTATTTGCAATGATAAAACAAAATATGAATGCAAATAAAGGAGTGAATTAATATGAAAAAAATGATTATATTTGATCCAGCTATGTGTTGTTCAACTGGTGTATGTGGACCTTCAGTAAATCCAGAATTATTAAGAGTATCAACAATAATAAATAATTTAAATGGTAAAGGAATATTAGTTGAAAGATACAATCTAACAAGTAATCCACAAATATTTGTAGATAATAAAATTATAAATGAAGTATTAATGAAGAAGGGAATAAGTGTACTTCCAGTAACTATGGTTAATGGAAAAATAGTTAAGGTAGGATCTTACCCAACTAATGAGGAATTCTGTAGATTATTAGAAATTCCATCAGAGTATTTAAAAGCAAATATAAAAAGACCTAATGGATGTGGATGTAAGGGCGGATGTTGTTAAATTAATAAGGAGTGATATGAATGTATAAAGGGTTTGATATAAAAGATATAAATTTAACTAAATATTTATTTTTCACTGGAAAAGGTGGAGTAGGTAAGACTTCAACAGCTTGTGCAACAGCAGTATCTTTAGCAGATGAAGGGAAGAAGATAATGCTTATAAGTACAGATCCAGCATCTAATCTTCAGGATGTATTTAATACTGAACTTAATAATAAGGGAGTGCAAATAAATGAAGTTCCTAATTTAGTAGTTGCTAATTTTGATCCAGAACATGCAGCAGCTGAATATAAAGAAAGTGTTATAGGACCATATAGAGGAAAATTACCAGAAGCAGTATTAAATAATATGGAAGAGCAACTTTCAGGTTCATGTACAGTAGAAATTGCAGCTTTTAATGAATTCTCAGGTTTTATTACTGATGAAAAAGCGGCTAATGAATATGATCATATTATTTTTGATACAGCTCCAACTGGTCATACATTAAGAATGCTTCAATTACCATCTGCATGGAGTAATTTTATTAGTGAAAGTACTCATGGAGCATCTTGTCTAGGGCAATTAGCAGGTCTTGAAAGTAAAAAGGAAGTTTATAAGAATGCGGTTGCTAATTTAGCAGATGATAGAAAAACTACACTTATTCTTGTATCTAGACCTGAGCCATCTCCATTAAAAGAAGCAGAACGAGCATCTAATGAACTTAAAGATATTGGTGTGCAAAATCAAATATTAGTTATGAATGGAGTATTACAAGGGCATGATGATGCTTTATCAACTGCATTATATGAAAAACAACAAAATGCATTAAAAGATATTCCAAATGGTTTAAGGAATATTAAAACTTATGAAATACCATTAAGACCTTATAATATAACAGGACTTGAAAATGTAAGATCATTATTAAAGGAAAATAATATTAAGTTAAGTACAGATTTAATAAATACAACTTCTATTCCAACGTTAAATAATGTAATAGAGGATTTATTTAATAGTAATAAAAAAGTGATATTTACAATGGGAAAAGGTGGAGTTGGTAAAACAACTATTGCTGCAGCTATTGCTATTGGTCTTGCAAAAAGAGGTAAGAAAGTTCATTTAACAACTACAGATCCAGCAGCACATTTAAAATTTGTTGTTGATGAAGGTTTTGGAATAACTTTAAGCAGTATTGATGAAAAAGAAGAACTTTTAAAGTATCAAGAAGAAGTTCTTAATAAGGCAAGAGAAACTATGAGTGAAGCTGACATTGAGTATGTAAAGGAAGATTTAAGATCACCTTGTACTCAAGAAATTGCAGTCTTTAGAGCTTTTGCAGATATAGTTGAAAGGTCTGAAAATGAGGTTGTAGTTATTGATACTGCACCAACTGGTCATACTCTATTACTTTTAGATTCAACAGAAAGTTATCATAGAGAGATACAAAGATCAGAAGGAGATATACCGAAGTCGGTTAAAAAACTTTTGCCAAAGTTAAGAGATCAAAAACAAACAGAAGTTATAATTGTAACTTTAGCTGAAACTACGCCTGTATTTGAAGCGGTGAGATTACAAAAAGACTTAAATAGAGCCGATATAAACAGTAAGTGGTGGGTGATTAACTCAAGTCTTTATGCTACAAACACTAGTAATGAGATATTGAAAGCTAAATCTAGCAATGAAATAAAATGGATAAATGAAGTGGATAAAATATCAAATGGAAATTTTGCAATAATTGAATGGAAAGCTGAAGAAGTAAAAGGAAATAAGCTTAAAGAACTATTAAATTAGTTATAAAAATAATTGAATTTATTGTCATTTCAATTATTTCACCACAATAATTGGTGTTGTGGTGGACAAATTTTACAAAATGACGTTTAAAAGGAGCTTAATAATGAAGTTTGCTGTTATTGGAGATATCCATGGAAATAAATATGCTTTAGAAAAAGCTTTAATTGATATAAATAATAAAAATGTTGATTTTATTATTTCAACAGGAGATTTAGTTGGATATATGCCTTACCCTAATGAAGTTATTAAATTAATTAGAAAAAATAATGTAATTGTAGTTAAAGGAAATCATGATAAATATATATCAGAGTGCAATAAGATAAGTACAGAAATCATTAATAAAATGGCAGATTTAGAGATTCAAAAGAGTGCATCGCTAGCCTTCACTAATTGGATTATATCTGATGAAAATAGAGATTACCTAAAAGCATTAATGAATAAGCTATGTATTGAGCATGAAGGTATAAAAATAGTAGTTGTACATGGAAGTCCATTTTTGATAGATGAATATGTATATGGTAATGATAACTGTTTAGCTAATATAGGAAAATTAGTAAATGAAGATGTTATTATTTGTGGACATACACATATACCATATTTTAAAAAAATTAATAATAAATATTTTATAAATTCAGGTTCTATTGGAAAACCTAAACATGGAGAGTCTTTGGGAACTTATGTAATTGTTGATATTTTAAATGGTAGTGTTAAATGTACTATAGAAAAAGTAGAGTATGACGTGGAATTAATGATTAAGGATATAGAATGTAATAGAATGATTTCTAATGATTTAATATCTATGTTAAGAAAAGGCATTTAAAAAACTATTTTGGAGGTAATAAAATGAGAATAATAGTTATAGGAGCAGTAGCAGCAGGAACATCTGCAGCAGCCAAGGCAAGAAGAAATGATGATTTTGCTGAAATAGTAATATACGAAAGAGATAAAGATATATCTTATTCAGGTTGTGGCTTGCCATATTATATAGGTGGAGGAATTAAAGAGCTTGATGAACTTACTCCAAGGAATCCTTTATTTTTTAAAAAGAAATACA
>NZ_JAMQHY010000046.1:0-67810 GCF_023845705.1 Clostridium sp. ZBS15 | reverse complement strand
ATTTAAAACAGAGCCAATAAAAATTAATATAATATTTTAAAGCTATATGTTAAGTTGCAATTTAACTTAACATATAGCTTATTTTTTGGAAATTCTATGAAGTATAGTAGGATTAAATTATTTAATAACAAATTTTGTTGAATATATTTACATTTTTAATAAAGTATAATATAATTTATTATAGTTCATATTATGAACAAGAATTTTGGATAATATAATTTAGACACATATAAATAGTTTAAATTTGCAGAGTGTAAATCAAAGGGGGAGAGATTAGATGTTAGAAGATAGATTGGAAATATTAAAAATATTAAACAATAATTTTAATATTAATCAAAGAGAGCTATCAAAGAGAACAAATATTTCATTAGGAAAAGTAAATTCAATTTTAAAGGAATTTACTCTTGATGGAACTATAGAGAGAATTATAAATAATAGGGGAATTTTATATAGAGTAACTGAAAAGGGAATGAAAATATTAGAAGAAAAGCTTGCTTCAGCTAAAAATACTAGGTTGAAGATCCATGAAGAAGATAATAAACCTGTCAAAGAAGCTGTAATTCTTGCTGCTGGAAGAGCAAAGGACTTTGGAAAACCTGTTGGAATGCTTGAAATTCAAGATTTTAAGTTAATAGATAGAACTTTAAACATACTTAAAGAAAATGGAATTAATAAAATTACTATAATAACAGGTTATGAAAGTAATTATTATGATGAGTATTTTAAATCAAATAAAAATATAACTTTAGTTAAGAGCGATAAATATAAATGGACAGGAACTATGTATTCATTATCTTTGGCTAGAGAGTATGTTAAAGAGGATTTCTTATTAATAGAAAATGATTTAATTTTTGAAAAAAGAGCAATTAAAGAGCTTGTAGAAAGTAAAAGCAGAGATTGTATTCTTCTTACTAATGAAAGTGGATCAGGGGATGAGGCCTTTGTTGAAATAAGAGATAATCATCTATTTAAAATGTCTAAAGACATACATCAATTTAATAGAATAGATGGTGAAATGATAGGCATAACTAAGGTGTCTCATAAATTATATCAAATGATGCTTGAAGAATTTAAAGATAATATAAATCCATATTTAAATTATGAATATGTGTTATTAGATGTTGCTAGAGATTATAATATTGGTTTTGTTAAAATAGATGATCTTGCTTGGGGAGATGCTGACACTAAAAAAGAATATGAAAATATTTTGAATCATCTTTATCCAACTATAAGAAGGCGTGAACTTAATTATGAAATTAACACTGTAAAGACCATAGTTAGAGAAGCTATGAAAGTATCTGAAGATGATATAAGTGAAGTTGTATCTGCTGGAGGAATGACTAATAAAAATTACAGAATTTGCGTTAAAGGAAAAAGATATATATTAAGAGTTGCTGGTATTGGAACTGAAAGTATGATAAGTAGAAAGAATGAAATGTTTAATTCTTCAATTGCTTCTGAGAGAGGATATAATGTTGAAACTCCATATTTTAATGTTGAAACTGGAATAAAAATATCTACTTTTATAGAAAATGCAGAAACTTTAACTCCAAGAAGTGTTAAAAAGGAAGAGAATCTAAAACAAGTTACTAGAATATTAAGAAATTTACATGAGGATAATGAGTTCCCAATGAAAAATGAGTTTAATGTATTTAGAGAACTTGAAAAATACGAAGATGTTTTAAAAAATTCCCAGGGAGAATTCTTTGATGATTATGATGAAGTAAGAGAAAGATTTATGAAATTAGAACAGATTTTAAAAGAGTTAGATAGAGTATTTGTTCCATCTCATAATGATTTAGTATCAGAAAATCTAGTAAAGGATACGGAAGGTAGAATTTACTTAATAGATTGGGAATATAGCGGTATAAATGATGACATGTGGGACTTAGCAGCTCTTTCTTTAGAAAATAGTTTTTCAGAAGATGATATAGAATTAATGTTTAGACTTTATTTTAATGGTGAGGCAGATGAAAATTCAAGAAAAAGATTATTAATTCATCAAATAAGCCAAGATTTATTATGGGCTGTATGGACATTAATTAAAGAAAATGAAGGCGATGATTTTGGTACCTATGGAATGGATAGATATAATAGAGTAAAAGAAAATTTAAATAAATTAGAAGCTGAATTTTAGGAATGTAGCTCTGTTTTAAAAATATGTTAATGTTTTAGTATAAAGCTCGTGGACAGAGGAATTTGATTTAAGAATTCTAAAAATAAATATTAGTCCAATTAATGCATGTTCCCAATGAAACATTGTGACAAGCAATTAATTTGACAAATATTCATTAAGAATTCTAAAAATAAAATTCCAACGCCACTGCGCCATTATACTAAAATATTAACATTCATAAAAACAAAGCGTTAAAATATGTATAAACAAAGCTGGACGGAGTAATTTGACTTAAGGAATACTAAAATGAGTAGAGTCCCATTTCAGCTTGCTCCAAATATAATTTTTGACAAGCAATAAATGTGACAATACTGATTAAGTATTCTCAAAGTCAAATTACAATGCCATTTTGTTTATTACATATATCAACATATATACAAAGTAGAAACACAATTAATTTTAATAACCATGTTTAAATGTATAGTAATATTTTAGTATAAAGCTCGTGGACAGAGGAATTTGATTTAAGAATTCTAAAAATAAAATTCCAACGCCACTGCGCCCTTATACTAAAATATTAACATTCATAAAAACAAAGTGTTAAAATATGTATAAACAAAGCTGGATGGAGTAATTTGATTTAAGGAGAGAAAAACATATGAGAGCAATATTAGTAGCAGCTGGGATGGGAACTAGACTTAGACCGCTTACAAATACAATACCAAAGTCTTTAGTGGAGGTTAATGGAATTTCGTTACTTGAAAGACAAATAATAAATTTAAAAGAGATAGGAATAGATGAGATTGTAGTTTTAACTGGATATTTACATGAAAAGTTTGATAATTTAGTTAAGAAATATAACTTAATTAAGATAATTAATGATAAATATGATGTTTATAATAATATTTATACAATGTATTTAGCAAGAGAATATCTTCATGATGCTTTTGTTATTGATGCGGATAATTACATTAATAAAAACTTTTTACCTAAAGCTAAACCAGAGCATTCAGAGTATTATTCTGCTTATAAGGAAAATATTGTGGGTGAATGGATACTAAAGTATGATGAAAGTGATAAATTATATAGAGTTGATATAGGTAAAGATGGAAATGAACCGGACTATATAATGTCAGGAGCATCTTATTGGAGTGAAAAAGATGGAAAAATTATAGCAGAAAAAATCGCTCAAAAGGTAGAACAAGAAGAATTTAAAGATTTATATTGGGATGATATAGTTGTAGAAAATCTTAATATTTTAGATATTTATGTTAACAAAATAGGATGTAATGATATTTTTGAGATAGATTCACTTGAAGATTTAGAGTACTTAAAAAATAAACTTAGTATAAAATAGACTTAATTGACAACTTCTTTAGTTAGTGTAAAATATAGTAGAAGTAAAATAATCCATTTAGCGATTATAGGAGGACTACATAGATGTCAAAATCAATATCGAAAAATGCATTGTTTAAAGGATCATTAAATTTATTTAATATTGTATTACCAATATTAGTTGGTCCTGTAATAACAAGAACTTTAGGTGAAGATTTATATGGATATATTTCATATGCAGAATCACTAACAGGATGGTTTTTAATATTTGCTTGTTTTGGAATTTCTCAATATGGACTGAGAGAAATAAGTAAAGTTAGGGATGATGAAGAAAAGCTTCAACAAACATTTACGAGTTTATTTTTATTTACTCTATTTACCAATATATTAGTTTCTTCAGTATATATGATTTTTATATATACAGTAGGAAGAGGTAGACCTGATTTTTATACTTGTATGATTTTAGGTTTTAATCTTGTTTTTAATCTTTTTTATGTTGAATGGATTAATGAAGCATTAGAGAATTATGATTTCATAGCTATAAAGACTATGATTGTTAGAATAATATATTCTTTACTAGTTATTTTTTGTATAAGAAATATTAATGATTTTGAATTATATTTATACTTAGTTATAGGTTTTAATTTCTTAAACAATATATTAAGTTTTGTATACATAAAGAAAAGAGTGAAATTTAATTTTAAAAATTTACATTTTAGAAGACATATTAAGCCAATGTTTTTTGTTGTTATCTTATCTAATGTAAATATTTTATATACTCAATTAGATAAATTAATGATGGGTAGTGGAGCAGTAGGTGCAGGAACTAGGGATGTTGGATATTATAGTTTAGCCCAAAAGATAATGACAATAATCAATACATTAATGCTTACTATTATTCAAGTAACTATGCCTAGACTTTCAAATTATTTAGGTAATGATTCCAAGGAAGAGTACATGTCTCTTTTAAAAAGAATTATAAAGATATATTTTATGTTTTTATTCCCAGCATCTATTGGCATGATATGTCTTTCAAAAGAGATAATACTTATGTATGCAGGACCTAAATTTATAGCAGCAGCACCTGTAATGTTTATATTTTCAATTTACATGTTAACTATTGGGGTTGAAGGAATAATATCTAATCAAATGATATACCTTAATGGAAGAGAAAAAGATGATGTTAAATTAGTATTAATTGGTGGAGTTTTAAATGTTATATTAAATATAGGTTTAGCTATAACAGGTAATTTTACACCTACAAATGCAATTATAACAACTCTTATTGCAAATTTAATTGTTATAGTACTTGAATATAGATTTGTAAGAAAAGTTATTAAAATAGATATAAATTTATTCGCATTTGAAAATGTTAAGTACTTTTATTATTCATTACTATTTATTCCACTAATATTTTTAATTAAGCATTTTATAAATAGCGTATTTTTAATTTCAGCATTGTCAGTGTTAGCATGCGGAATAGTATATGTGGGAATTTTATTTACAACTAAAGACGAAGTATTTTTACAACTTACAAATACTTTACTTAGAAAATTTAAAAGATAATGAATTAAGAGTATTTAAAATAGGTATGTTTTAATATCGTGTTGATATATACATCAGCAAAGTGGACGGAGTAATTGATTATAGAAAAGCTAAAAGCGTGAAATTTTATTTTTAAAATTTCACGCTTTTTTAGTTCTATTAGAAAGCAATGTTACATAAGTTATTAATAAGTAAATAAAGGAATATATAGTAATTTAAAAGTTAAAAAAGAGGGGGGATTCTTATATGGTTAGGAGAATTATAAAAAGAAGCTTATTAGCACTTATGACTACACTTTGTTTAAATATTGTAATTTTTAATACAGATTCAAAAGTATATGCAACAACAATAGAATCAAGTGACTCAACAGATAATTTAAATTTATTAAGTTGTGAAAAACTTATAAAGGTATCTGAAGGGGAAAATGTGTACAAGACAAGTATATATAATAATGTTGAAAGAGCTGTAATTAATTATGAATTTCTAAATGAACTTAATATAGATAATATTGAAATAGATGTATTAAATCCAAATAAAAATGAGAAATTTGCAAATTGTGTTTTAGATAGAAAAAATATGGTTATACTTATAGATAATCTTCAAATTGGCTTAACTAAAGTGATTATAAAAGATAAGACAAATAAAAAAGAAATTTGTAAATTATATATAGATTATAATAAAAATTATAATGACAATGATGAAGTAGGATGGGTTAAAAGTTTAGGTGAGTGGTATTTTATAGATCCATCTACAAGAGATAAAAAAACTTATTGGTTACTTCATAATGGACATTGGTATTACTTAGGGAAAGATGGAGTTATGAAAAATGGATGGATTTTAGATAGTGACAAATGGTATTACTTAAATTCAAGTGGTATTATGGAAAATGGGCTTATAAAAGATGAAAGTGGAAATTTATATTATTTAAATGAAGACGGATCTTTAAGAGTGTAATTTAAATTTGACATAATATAATTATTTTAATAATTATTTAATTAAATATATTTTATGTTTTAAAAGGAATATTAAATACAAAACAATTTAAATGACATAATGTATAAAAGAGTAAAGCTATTAGTAACTTTACTCTTTTTTGTGTGCAAGAAATTGGGAGATTTTAAAATCTTAAAGTCTATGGTTTTTAACCATAGCATCAACCCCTTACCTTTAACTAATAAGATTTAATATTTACACAAAAAAATATATTTATGAACATATTGCTTTGAACAATGAACAATGATAATATTAATTTGTTCATAAAATGAACGGAAGTTTTGAGCAATATTTAGATAAATTAAAGAAAATAATATTTAATATATTGATTAACAGTAATAAAAGGGGGACTTTAAAATGAATTTTAATAATAATTATAAAAAAGGAGTAGGGTGTGGAATTATTTCAGCTATATCATGGGGAGCTGACACAGTTCTTATGGGATTTATATTAGCAATGACACCATTTATAAAAACTGAGCAAGCTATAATACTTGCCCCTATAATAACAGCCTTTTTACATGATAGTTTTTCTGCAATATGGACATTTATATATCTTGGATTAAGAAAAAAATTAGGTGATTTTTTTAGTGCGGTTAAAACTAAAAGTGCTTTATGGGTTGCTCTTGCAGCATTGCTTGGAGGACCAATTGGCATGAGTGGATATTTATTATCAGTAAAGTACATAGGACCATCTTATACAGCTATTATATCTTCGTTATATCCAGCAATTGGAGCAGTACTTGCTACTATAATTCTAAAAGAAAAAATTAATAAAAGTGCATGGATTGGTTTAGTAGCAGCTATATTAGGGGTTTCTATACTAGGCTATACATCTACAACAAGTGCTGCTAATCCTATAGGTTTTATATTTGCAATAATTTGTGCATTTGGTTGGGGTAGTGAATGTGTAGTATGTGCCTATGGAATGAAAGGTGATGAAGTAACATCAGAATTTGCTTTGCAAATAAGACAGTTTACGTCAGCTGTTGTATATGGATTAATTATTGTTCCAATAGTAGGAGGTATAGGACTTAGCTTTAATATCTTTAAATATAGTGCCATATTTTGGATTGCAGGAACGGCATTAGCAGCTACGGTATCATATTTATTTTACTACACAGCAATATATAAAATTGGAGCAACAAGGGCAATGGGAGTAAATATAACGTATGTTGTTTGGGCAATTGTATTTGATACAATATTCTTAGGAAATAAAATAAATGCATTAACTATTTTAAGCAGTATTTTAGTTATAATAGGAGTTTATTTTATTGCAAAAGAGCCAGAACAAGAAGTTGAAGAAATAGAACTTGCAAAAGCAAAATAAAACTTTAAGCATTAATTAAATCTTTAGGTAAATTAATTATTATAAATTTACCTAAAGATTTATTTTTTTTGGAAGGATATTTTTTTATTAAATTTAATTAAAATAAACTATACATAGTGCTGTAAAGTTATGTATTATATTTATAGTAGATATTTATCGAAATAAAAAGAAAAACATTGTAAGAATTATTGAGGTGGAGTGATGGATATAAAAAAGAAATCTATTATTTTTGCAGTATTATTAGCGATAATTCCTGTTTTAATTACTATGAATATATATATTACAAAATTTACTCAGCGGTCTATTGAATTAATTAAAGAAAATGTAATAATAGCAGCAAGAGATCAATCAACTCATTTAGAAGATTTTTTTGATCAAAGATTAATTAATCTTAATGTTATTTCCAATATGCCAATAACTCATGATTTTCTAGATGATTTCAATAATAATATATTAGATAAATCTGAGGAAATGAAATTTAGAAAAGAAATTATATTTGATATTTTAAACTTAAGGCAGCAGGAACAACCATATTTAGTTAAAACATCATTAATTAGCAAAGATAATACAATAATAGCATCAAGTGACAGTGATAGCATTGGTAATAAAGCTGTTTTTGATAAAAACGATATAATAAAATTTAATAATAAAGAAACTGTTATTACAGACATTATAGAAAATGAGAAATTTAATAATGGAGAAAAAAGTGCAATTATAGCAATACCAATATTTTTCAATGATGAGTATCAAGGTGTTATAGAAAGTGTTATTAATATGCAGTACTTTGAAAAAGTTGTTAAGGAGGTACGTTTTTTTAATACTGGTAAAATTGCAGTTATGGATAGCAAAGGAACTGTAGCTGCAACTATAAGTGATTGCTTAGATGAAGATATATATAATATAGAGAAACCTAATACTTTAGAAGAAGCATGGAAAAATATAGACTTTAAAAATAATTCAAGTGGATTAATTGAATATAGCATTGATAAAATTGAAAAAATAGGTTATTTTTATAAAATACCTAATTCTAATTGGGTAGTTTTGAGTGGAGTTGAGTGGTCAGAGTTTAAGGACCCTCTTAATGAAAGTATTAATATTATGTTTTTTATATCTATAATAATTTCAGCAGTTGTAGCTATAACATATATTCTTATTATCAATTTCTTCTCTAAACCTATTTATGGATTATTAAATTCAATAAGAGAAATAAAAAAAGGAAACTATAAAAGTAGATTTATATATAATGTAAAAGATGAATTTGGAGAAATATCTCAAGCATTTAATGAATTAATGGATGAAATTTTAAAGAATAAGATGCAACTTAAATTAAGTGAAGAAAGTTATAGAGTTATAATGGAGCAAACTGATGATATTATTTTTCAGTGGGATATTAATAATGATATAATAAGTTACTCTGATAATTGGAATCACAAATTTGATTATGAGCCTATTATTGAAGGTCAGGATTTAAATACATTAAATATTATTTATGAAGATGATAGAGAAAAGTTTAATGCCATAATCGATGAAATAAAAGATACCAATGAATATAGAGAATGTAAAGTTAGATTAAGAAAAAATGATAGTGAATATATATGGTGTAAATTTAGAATTAATATAATTTTAGATGAAAATGATACACCAATAAAAGTTATAGGTGTAATAACGGATATTGACCATGAAAAAAGAGAAAACGAAAAATTGTTATTTAAAGCAGAAAGAGATAGCTTAACTGAAATTTATAATAAAATAACTGCTCAAAATATGATTGAAGAATATATAAATGAAAGCTCTAAAGAGGATAAACATGCATTGTTTATTATAGATGTTGATGATTTTAAATCTATAAATGATAATTTAGGACATTTAACTGGTGATTACGTTTTAAAAGATATTTCAACTAAAATAACAGATATATTTAGTGAAAATTCAATAATAGGAAGAATAGGTGGAGATGAATTTATTGTATTTTTAAAAGATATTGAATCAGAGGAGTTTGTTTGTCAAAAAGCTAATGAATTAGTTAACGGATTTAGAGAAAGTTATACTGGAAAAGATGGTGTATACAAGGTATCAGGAAGTATTGGGATTTCTATATATCCAAAGGGTGGTAAGAATTTTGAAGAATTATTTTTAAGTGCAGATAATGCTCTTTATTATGCTAAAAAACAAGGAAAAGATACATATTACATAGTTAAATCAACATAAAAGAGCTATAATTAAAAAAGCATAAGGAGGTAGCAGTAATGATAAAATTAATAGTGTCTGATATGGATGGAACACTTTTAAATAGTGAACATAAGATATCAAAAGAAAACTTAGAAGCAATAAAAAAAGCAGAGGAAAAAGGAGTACATTTTGCTATAGCAACAGGTAGAGCATATCAAGATGTAAAGCCTTTTATTGAAGAATGTGACTTAGAATGTCAATGTATACTTATGAATGGTGCAGAGTATCGTGATGAAAATGGAAAGATATTAGAAAATATTTATATTGATAAAGAAAAAACAAAAAGAATTCTAGAAGTTTTAAAAAATGGTAGATTTAGTGTTGAACTTTATACTGATAAAGGAATATATACAACTAATACAAAAGAAGAAGCATATCAAGGAATGATATATAGAGTTAAAAGCTTTGATCCACATTTATCAGAAGAAGAAGTGTTAGAAAATGCTAAAGTACATTCTCATCTTTTGAATTTAAAGTATATAGAAAATATAAATGAATTTTTAAATGGTGAGATAAACATAGCTAAAGTCATTGTGTTTTATGATGATATAGATGTAATTAAAAAACTAAAATTTGATATAGAAAAGATAGAAGGCTTAATTGTAGCTTCAAGTTTTGTCACTAATTTAGAAATTAATAATATAGAAGCACAAAAAGGACTCATATTATCTAAAACTATTGAAAAGATGGGGATAAGTAAAGATGAGGTTATAGTTCTTGGAGATAGTTTTAATGATTATTCATTATTCACAGAATTTCCCAATTCATTTGCTATGGCAAATGCTGTACCCAAAATAAAAGAAATAGCCAGATATATAACTGATACTAATGATAATTCAGGAGTAGCTAAAGCTATTTATAAAGCAATAAATGGTGATGTATAATAAAAATAATTAATATTTATAAGATATTTTATAAATTTGTTTTTAGATAATAATTTTACTTTTATACTAAAATATTAATAATTACTTAAAATAGAGAGTATATGAAAATGTAAACTAGAATTTTAGTTTGCATTTTTTTGTTGCATAAAATTTTTATTATAAAAAATAACAGGAAAAAATGTAAAAAATTAGAATGAACATATTGTGTTGAACATTGAACAATGGTAATATATAGTTGTTCATAAAATGAACAAAGAAAATGGTATTAATAAGGGGGATAAGTAAATGAAAAGTATATTAAAGAGAGGGTTTGGAATTGGATTAGCTTTAATGATTTCTGTAGGATTAATCTCTTGTAATGAGGGGAAAAGCAAAGAAACTTTAAGCAGAAATGGAAAAATTCAAGTTGAATATTGGTATGGTCTTGGAGGAAAGCTTGGGAAAAACATGGACAATATAATAAATGATTTTAATAATTCTCAAGATAAGTATGAGATTAAAGGAGTTTCACAGGAGGATTATGATACGACTTTTAAAAATTTACAAGCAGCTATTGCAGCTAAAAAAACGCCAGCACTTGTAATTTTAGAACCAGATAAAGCTTCAATTTTAAATAATAAAGGTGTACTTGAAAATGTAGATAATTATACAACAACAGATAGTGATTTTAATAGTGATAATTACATAAAATCATTTTGGGATTCATGCAAAAAGGATAATAAACTATACGCTTTTCCTATGTTTGGAACAACACAAGTTTTATATTATAACAAAAAGGCGTTTGAGGATGCAGGCATATCTAAAGATTCATTAAATACTTGGAGTAAAATTGCTGAAGCAAGTAAAAAAGTAATTAAAAAGGATGGTGATGAAGTTAAGTTTTATGGTTGGGAGCCTATGTGGGGAGCTGACAATTTAATTGATGCATCATTAAGTAATGGTGGAAGTATTTTAAGTGAAGATGGAAGTAATGTATTAATAAATTCACCTGAATGGGTAGAAGTTTGGGATAATTTTAGAATGTGGATACATGATGATAAAATCATGAAAGTTAATTCAAGTGGACAAGGATGGGAATACTGGTATTCAACAATTGATGATGTTATGCAAGATAAAGCAGGAGGATATACAGGGTCATCAGGAGATCAAGGTGATTTAGATTTTGAAAAGTTAGGTGCTATTGAACAACCTGCATTTAAAGATGGAAAAGAAGCAAAGCCAATTGCAGAAGCAAGACTTTTAGTTATTCCAAGTATAGCTAATGAAGAGGCTAAAAAAGGAGCTTATGAATTTATTAAATACTTTACAAGTGCATCAGTTAATGCAAAATGGTCAATAGCTTCAGGGTATATTCCTGTTAATAAGGTAGCTTGCAACACTAATGAATTTAAAGAATATGTGGAAAAAAATCCACAAGCACTTGTGCCAATAACACAAGCTTTACATGCAAGTAAATCTTTTATTGACCCAACTAATGGAAAAATATATGATGCTTTAAAAGTTGCAGCAGATAAAGTTGAATTAGAAAATGTATCAGCACAAGAAGCTTTAGATGAAGCTCAAAAATTAGCACAATCAGAATTAGATAAAACTTTAAAAAAGTAATAAAACTCTAGCGTAGGCTTTAAATATGTGTTGATATATACAATGCCACGTTGCCTATTGCATATATCAACACTTTGCTAAAACATAGCATGAAATTAAAGTCTTATAATATATCAACAGAACGTTTACAAAAATGGTGGAAAAGTATTTACTACTGTGGATAAGTTTTAGAATTTTAACAACTATTCTAATAGAGTGTTGATATTGTAAGTTTGCTTATTAAATAGATGGAGATGTATTCAATAGAAATCCAAATTTTATTTAAGGGGTTATGGAGAGCGTTATGAAGAAGTCTAATATTAAAAAGTTTGATCAAATTTTTACTATACTTATATTTGTATTGCCGGCTATTATTCCACTTATGATATTTTGGATAGTTCCAATTTTTAAATCACTGTTTATAAGTTTTACGGATTGGGATTATATAAGTGCTGAATATAGTATTGTTGGATTGAAAAATTATAGACAGTTATTTTCTAACAAATTATTTTATGAGGCATTAAAAAATACAGTGATATTTACAGTGGGAACATTACTTCCAACAATAGTTGGTGGATTAAGTTTAGCATTATTGCTAAGAACAAAGTTTAAATCTTCAGCAATATATAAGGTTATAATATTTTCTCCCTGGATTACACCTACGGTTGCAATTTCTATTGTATGGAGTTGGATATTTGAACCTGATTATGGATTTGCAAATTATATATTAACTTTGTTTAATTTACCTAAATTACAATGGTTGCAAAGTTCAAATACTGCTATGATTGGAGTAATTATTGTTACTGTTTGGAAAAGTATTGGATGGGCTATGGTTTTTTATTTAACTGCATTAGAGAAAATACCTAAGGATTTATATGAATCAGCTTCAATTGATGGGGCTGATTCATTAAATAAATTTAATAGTATAACATTACCTTTAATTTCACCTACTACATTTTTTCTTAGTGTAATAACAACAATAAATTCTTTGCAGGCATATGATCAAATTCAGGTTTTGACTCAGGGAGGACCATCTGGAAGTACTAGAACATTATTATACATGTATTATCAATGTGCATTTGAAAATTTCAATATGGGAGAAGCCACTGCAATAGCAACAGTAATTTTGGCTATAACTTGCATACTTTCATTAATTCAATTTGTTGTTTCAAAAAAATGGGTACATTATTAGTTACTTTAGTTTAATGTATAGGAAATTATAGAATTTTTAAAGCTTGAAAGGCTGATGAAATTTAAGGTTATGGATATATTTTTGAATTGACAATGAACAATTGACAATTTAGGATGAAATAACAAAGTTATTTCTAAATATATATTTTTTAAGAAAGCCCATGGCTTTCAATCACAATTGTCCATTGTCAATTGTAAATTGTTCATTGAAGGGTGGTGTAGCCACTTTTTTTATTGTACAGGAAATTATAGAATTTTGAAACGTTGAAAGGCTGATGAAATCTAAGGTTATGAATATATGCTTTAATTGACAATGAACAATTGACAATTTAGGATGAAATCACAATGTGATTTCTAAATATAGATTTTTTAAGAAAGCCAGTGGCTTTCAATCACAATTGTCCATTGTCAATTGTAAATTGTTCATTGAAGGGTGGTGTAGCCACTTTTTTTATGTAGGGGGTAAATTGTGTATGGTAGAAAGAAAATTATATAGAGATAATGAGGTGTATTTAGAAAACATTAAAAGTAATATTAGCAAAAGAAAAGTAAATTATAAAAAAATAATAGCTAATATAATAAGATATGCTTTTATTATATTAGCAAGCATAATAGCTTTCTTTCCATTTTTGTGGATGGTATCAAGTGCGTTAAAAGTAAAAGATGAAATATTTCTTTTTCCACCTAAATTAATACCTTCTAATCCACAATGGAACAATTTTATAGATGTATTCAAAGAAGCTCAATTTGGACAATATATGTTTAATAGTTTTTTTACTTCTTTTATTGAAGTGGCATTTCAAGTATTTACAGCAGCAATGATAGCATATGCATTAACTTTATTACAGTTTAGAGGTAAAAGGTTACTATTTGGAGTGATAATGGCAATATATATGTTACCATCAGCAGTTACATATGTTCCATGTTATATTTTACTTTCTAATTTAAATTTAATAGATACACTTTCAGGATTGATAGTAAGCAATTTAGTTAGTATATTTGGAATATTTTTATTAAGACAAGCATTTTTACAGGTTAATAAAAGTTTAATAGAGGCTGCAAGAATAGATGGAGCTTCTCATTTTAAGATATTATGGAAGATAGTATTTCCAATAACAAAGCCAACTTTTGTAACTTTGATTTTAATAAATTTTGTTACTTATTATAATGATTATATGTATCCATCTCTAATTTTAAAGAGTCCAGAAAAGTTTTTGATTTCATCAGGACTTAGACAATTTTTTATTGAAGGCGGAGCATATGGAATAAAATGGCCACAAGTTATGGCAGCAAGTACAATAACAATACTTCCATTATTAATATTGTTTGTAATTGCTCAGAAGTGGTTTATGAAAGGCGTTGGAGATACAGGGGTAAAGGAATAGTTTTAGAAAGATGTTGATATATGCATAGGTAAAGGTGGGCTGAGTAAGTTTAATTACTCAGTCCAACTTTAATTATGCATATATCAACACATACTTTAATTTAATATATTCATTACAGTTTTATAAAGTTTTGGTGTTTTGTTGAATAGTGAGAATAGGATAATCCACTTAAATTCGTGGCTAGGGCTATTGGAGTATTTTTTTGATACATCTATAGCTTTATTTTTGATTAAGTTTATTGTTTCATGATCATCTGAAATATTATTTATACATCCAAAGTAAAGGTCTATGATTGACCACATATACCATTTTAAAGTTTTAGCATATAAGTGTTCATTATTTAGCTTACTCATGAACTCTACTTTTTCATCAAAAACATCTAGCATACATAATCTTTTTTTATCAAATTTAGCGTTCATTATACTATCAGGAGTATTCCTATAATAATATAGTTTTTTATTTGTATATACTAATTTGTTAGATTCAAATAATAATTTATACATTATAGCCTCATCTTCAAATATTCTCATATTAGGAAATCTTATTTCATTAAATAGTGATTTTTTATAAATTTTATTCCAAAGTACCACTGTTGAAACATACATTTCATTATATAAATTATTTAATGATTCTATATTATTAAAAGATATTATTATTTCTTTATCATCATTTATAATTTTTTCATCTTCATTTTCTACTTTTATATAATTGCATTGTGAAATATCTGCATTATGTTCTTTTGCTAAATTAAATAGTGTTTCAAACATATTAGGTTCAATCCAATCATCACTATCAACAAAAGCTATAAATTCACCTTGAGCTATATCTAAACCAGCGTTTCTAGCAGTACTAGCACCACCATTTTCTTTATGAATAACTTTTATTCTATTATCATTTAGAGCTAGTTCATCACAAATTTTTCCACTGTTGTCAGGGGAACCATCATCTACTAATATTAATTCAAAGTTTTCTAAAGTTTGATTTAATATACTTGTGATAGAGTTATTTAAGTAATCTTCAGCTTTATATATTGGCATAATAATACTTATTAAAACTTCAGAGTTTTTAATATTGTCATTTAAGTTTTTATAATTTTTAATCATATTTTATTATCTCCATTATTTCTTAAGTATTGATTCTTAAACTATTTTATCATTATATACATTATTATGTTAGTACAAAATTCACTTTTTATTGTTCTTATGTTCTCATTTTGTTGACATAAGTCAATTTTGATAATAACATTAAAATGTATGCTGAAATAGGCATTATATTTCCTGCACTGCGTTTGGAAAGGGTGCATGGCTAAAAAATTGATGGCTCTAAAGTCGCCTTGGCGATTTTGTTCTTAAGTACATAGAGAAGGTGGCAAAAATGAGTAATATAGATGATATATCAAAAGAAAATTATCAAAATAAAAATAATAATGAAGAATATGAAAATTTAAGTTTAAAAGATGCTCAAATGTTGATGGTTAGTATTTTAAAGGATGTTGATAAGATATGTGAAAAACATGGATTAAAATATTTTTTAGATGCAGGAACTTTATTAGGAGCAGTTAGACATAAGGGATTTATTCCATGGGATGATGATATGGATATTGGAATGCTTAGAGATGACTATGAAAAGTTTCTAAAAATAGCTAAGGAAGAGTTACCTAGCCATTTATTTTTGCAAACATTTGAAAGTGATAAATATTATGATATTTACCAAGTACCTTGTAAGGTTAGATATAATGGTACTGTACTTATTGAAAAAGCAATTGGAGAAAATGAAAAAATGCATAATGGTGTATATATAGATGTATTCCCTTATGATAGTTTACCAAAGCATAATTTTATTTATAAAATTCAAAGATCAATAAGTGAAAATATATTGAAAAGTTTTGTTAGATTGAGGGATATCCCTGAAAAATTAACTTTCAAAAATAAAATTACATTTTCTTTTTATAAAATAATAACAAAAATATTTACAGCTAAAAGAAGAAGAAAGTTTTTTGGAGCTTTAGTTAAATGGAATGATAAAAATTCAAAGTACATGGGATATGGCGTTGATACTGCATGGAGCGAATATATCTATAAAAAAGACGATTATTTTGATTTGATTAAATTAGAATTTGAAGGTGAACATTTTTATGGACCTAAAAATGCGGATGCAATTTTGACTGGGCTTTATGGTGATTATATGACATTACCAAAAGAAGAAGAAAGAGTATGGCATGCAAAAGAAATAAAAAAGCTTAAAAGTATTTAAACTTGCAATTTGAATTATACTATTATTATAAAGTACATGGGTGCATTTTAGCTAAAGGCACTAATATAGTAAACATTGCATATAATGATCAATATTAGTATAATTCAAATAGTAAAAAAATAATAATGTTTAAAATGTAAGAAAAAAGTAAGAAATTTTAAATAAAAGATTCTAAAAAGTCATGTAGAATCTATTATAATAAATAAAGGGAGAGAATAATTTTGTTTAAAGTATCTATAATTACTCCTGTTTATAATGTAGAAGAGTGTATTGAAAAAAGTGTAAATTCTGTTATAAATCAAACTTGTAAAGAGTTTGAATTTTTGCTTATAGATGATGGCTCAAAAGATAGAAGTATTGAAATAGCAAAATCATTATTAGAAGGCTCAGATATAAACTTTAAGATTATAACTCAAGAAAATGCAGGAGTCAGTTGTGCTAGAAATAGAGGAATAAACATAGCCAGTGGAGAGTATATAACATTTTTAGATAGTGATGATTATATTGATTCTAGGTTTGTTGAACTTATGTATGAAAAAGCAAAGAAAACTGAATGCGATGTTGTATTTTGTGACTATAGTGAAGTTGATAACAACGGGAATGTATTAGTTAAGAATAGAACTAATTACTTAAATGATTTCATATCAGGAAAAGAAGCAGCACTTTTACAGTTAAAGGATGAAATAACCATAGGCATGAGAAGTGCTATATATAAAAATTCTGTTATTCAAAATAATAATTTATTATTTGACACTAATAGAAAGTATGGAGAAGATATGGTTTTTGTTGTAAAGGCATTACTATATTCAAATAAAGTTATAAGTGTAAATGAAATACTAGCTTTTTATGTAATATGGGGAAATTCTGTAACTCAAAATGTATCTTTAAAGCATCTTGATTGCTATTATTCATATATAGATTTGTTAAATTATGTAAAGAAAAATAGTAATTTAAAAGAAATAGAAAATTTCTTATCAGAATTTAAAATACAATACTCGATATCACATGTTTTTTCAATTTTAGGTAAAGATCCTAATTTCCATAAGGATTTATTTAAATTTTTAAGTCAAGAGGATGTTAAGTCATATCTAAAAAATTATAAAATTCAAAAGTTTGATAAAAATAATATAAGATACTTAATTCAATGTAGTGGCATGAGATTTTGTCCAAAGCTACTAATAAATGTTTTAAATAAAATGAGATAATTAAAATAGAGTCTTACTTGCTGTAAGTTATGGCAAGAATCTCTCCAGACGGGAGGAAACTATAATGAAAAAATGGAAGACACTGATAATTATGATAATTGATATATTTATGGTAAATATGGCATACCTTTTTGCTATAAATATAACTTTAAGTGGAAGGTTCACAGAAATTGCAAAAATATATACAGAAGACGTTATAGCTGTAAGTTTAATATATTTAGTGTGTTTTTATTTATTTAAAATGTATGAAAGCTTGTGGCATTTAACTGGAACCGATGAATTTCTATTAGGTGTTGGAGGATCGATTTTAGCAGGGATAGTATCAATTGGATATACTAGATTTTGGGGTTCTGTCATACCATTAAATGTTTCGGTTGTAGGTATTCTTTTAAGTATTTTCTTTGTATTAGGTTATAGAATTTTATATAGAGTATATAGAAGAACACTTTTATACATACCATTTAAATATTCATCAGATCAAAGAAGAGTAATGATTGTTGGTGCTGGTTCAGCAGGAACTATGATTATTAATGAAATGATGGCAAGAAGAGAATTAAAATATAACCCTATAGTTCTTATTGATGATGATAAAGAAAAGCTTGGAAGAAGAATTTCAGGTGTAAAGATAGTAGGAAATAGATATGATATACCATGTGTAGTAGGAGAACAAGAAATTGATTTAATATTAATAGCAATTCCTTCTCTTGATTCAAAGAATAAAGCGGAAATTATTGATATCTGTAAAAAAACTAATTGTAAGCTTCAAATAATTCCTGGTATGTATGAAATATTAAGTGGAGAAGCAAATGTTAGTAGAATTAAAGATGTAGATTTAGAGGATTTACTAGGAAGAGATCCTATTGTATTAGATAACAAAGGTATTTCAGATTATATACAAGGAAAAACAATATTAGTTACTGGAGCAGGTGGATCAATAGGTTCTGAGCTTTGTAGGCAAATAGCAGTATATAATCCTAAAAGACTTATATTATTTGATATATATGAAAATAATATATATGATATTCAAAATGAATTAAAAGAAGAGTTCCCAGATATGAATCTTACTGTTTTAATTGGTTCAATAAGAGACAGACAAAGATTACATGAGGTATTTAATAAACATAAAATAAATGTTGTATTTCATGCAGCAGCACACAAACATGTGCCATTAATGGAGGACAGTCCTAAGGAAGCTGTTAAGAATAATGTTTTTGGAACATTAAATTTAGCTACTGAAGCAAGCAAAGCTAATATCGATAGATTTGTAATGATTTCTACTGATAAAGCTGTTAATCCAACTAATATAATGGGAGCAACTAAAAGATTATGTGAAATGATTGTTCAAGCTATGGATAAACAATCAAAAACTGAATTTGTTGCCGTTAGATTTGGAAATGTTCTTGGTAGTAATGGATCAGTAATTCCATTATTTAAAAAGCAAATAGCTAATGGTGGTCCAGTTACCCTTACTCATAAAAAAATAGTTAGATATTTTATGTTGATTCCAGAAGCAGCTCAACTAGTACTTCAAGCGGGTGCATTTGCTAAAGGCGGAGAAATATTTGTACTAGATATGGGAAAACCAGTTAAAATTTATGATTTAGCTTGCGATCTTATAAGACTTTCAGGTTTCGAACCTAATAGAGACATTAAAATAGTTGTTACTGGACTTAGACCAGGGGAAAAATTATACGAAGAACTTTTAATGAGCGAAGAAGGTTTAAAAGATACTGCACATCAAAAGATATATGTTGGAAAACCAACTTTTGAAGATATGGATACATTAAATTATAAACTTGAACAATTACGCAGATTATTAGAATTAAACGACATAAATGAAATTAAACATCAAATGCAAACTATTGTTCCAACATATCATTATAAAAATGAGGATGAAGTTGCAGCAGAAAATGCTGATAAGGAGTAATTATGAGTAGAGAAGATAAGACTAGAATTATATTTATAACACTGATATCGATAATTGCTATGATTTTTGGAGTAGCTAATGGAAATTATGTAATACCTATTATGTATATAATAACCTTAGTTATATCATCATACATAGTGCAAGAAAAAGATATATATAATCAAATGTATGCAGTACTTTTAGTGTCGGCATTCTATGATTATTCACTTTATGCACCAGGCATTCAAAGTGTATATATGTTTCATGTAGTATTAGGCGTGTTTACCCTAATGTCACTATATAAACTAATAAAAGATAGAGATGTTATAAGACATATAGATAAGAAAGTTTTAATAATATATGTTATATGGTTTGTTTATATGTGTGCAAGTGTTTTTTGGGCAATGAGTAAAAGCCTATCTATTAAATACATAGCAATATATTTAATGATGTTTGCATTTATATTTAATATGATGGTTTATAATGTGAACAAAGATAGACTTAAGAAAACTATAAATATATTATTATTTTTAATATCACTTATTACTTTAATTGCATTTATAGAGGTATTGTTAGGAAAGCAATTACCGATAAAACATTATGCTGATACGTTTATGGAAAATTTGCCTCAAAAAGATCAAAATCAAATAAATGCAAGACCAATGGCATTTTCGTTTAATCCTAACAATTTAGCAGCTACACTTGCTATATTATCGCCACTTTTCTTTTATGCTATTTATAGATGTAAAAGTATTTTTGGGAAAGTATGGTATGTAGCAATATCAACTATAGTATTTATATTAATAGGTACAACAACATCAAGAACTGGATTTGCTTCAGCGGTATTTGGAGTAGGAGTTTTCTTAATTTTTTCAATATTTAATATTAAGAAAATTGGAGTTAAAAATATAATTTATCCACTTATATTATGTATTACTCTTTCAGTAGCTTATAAGTATAGTTATCTTGTTATGAATATAAAGCCTGTTGAAGGACAAGAAATAGTAGAAAATGGACTTAATAATAAGATGCATAGTTTAGAAAATATAGAATTTCAAGAAGGCGGAGAAGGTTCTGTTAATGTGAGATTTACTATAATAAATGATGTATTAAAAGGGACTATAACAGATAAAAATTATCTAGGATATGGTGTTGGAAATGTAGAAAATTTCATTAAAGAACAGAAGCATACAGGAAAAATATATAGTCCACATTGTTATGCTATTGAAATATTAGGTGACTTTGGGTTACCAGGAGTAGCTCTATATGGAATATATTATTTATATATTCTTATAGGAAATATAATTATTGGAATAAAAAAGAAGAGTATGGCATGTTTTGCAGCAGTAACTGGTCTTATTGCTTTTGCACCAGCAAGTTTTGGACCAAGTTCAATAACTTATGTATTTTCATATTGGATACTTATAGGTTTTGCAGTATCATGCATGCAAGTTTATAAAAGAAGTGATAATCAATATAATTCTAAATTATCAATGAAAGAATTTCATCTTTAAAATATAATAACAAAAAAAGACTGCATTTGCAGTCTTTTTTATGTATAGGAAATTATGGAATTTTAAACCTTGAAAAGCTGATGAAATCTAAGATTATGGAGAGGTTTTTGAATTGACAATGGACAATTGACAATGAAGGAAGAAATCTTCTTAAGAAGATTTCTAAAATATATTTGAAGAAAGCCAAAGGCTTTCAACCATAATTGTGCATTGTCAACTGTCAATTGTTCATTGAATGGTGGCGTAGCCACGTTTTTATTATTTCTTATAATTTTGAATTATATCTGTTATTTTTGAAGAAGTATCTCCATCACCAAATGCAGATGCAGGAGTACCAGTTGGGTTAAAGCTTTCAATAGCATTTAAAATTTTGTTAGAATCACTTCCAACAATAACATTCCAACCATTTTCTACAGTTTCAATCCATTCAGTTTCATCTCTCATTGTAATACATGGTTTCTTTAAGAAATAAGCTTCTTTTTGAACTCCACCACTATCTGTTACAATCTTAGCAGAATTTTCTTGAAGAGAAATCATTTCTAAATATCCTACTGGATCAATTATTTTAATATTGTCTCCTACATGTAGATTGTATTCACTAATGAATTTCTTTGTTCTTGGATGAAGAGGTAATATTATTTTTTTGTTGCATTCACTTAATGCTTTTATTATTGAAGTAAGTCTTTCTAAACTATTTGTATTTTCAGCACGATGTATTGTTGAAAGTATGTAGCTATTTGGTGTTAAATCTAAAGTTTCAGTAATATTAGATATTTCTTTAGCTTTTTCTTTAAATAAGTTTATAGCATCATACATTACATCACCAGCATTATAAACACCTTTTGTAATATTTTCTGTAGCTAAATTTTTAACTGCAGTTAATGTAGGTGCAAATAATAAATCAGAGATATGATCTGTTAAGATTCTATTTTGTTCTTCTGGCATTGCTTTATTAAAGCTTCTAAGTCCAGCTTCAACATGTGCTACTGGAATTAATAACTTACTAGCACACAATGAACCAGCAAGAGTTGAATTAGTATCTCCATATACTAAAACCATATCAGGCTTTTCTTTTAAGTATATATCTTCAAGTGCACACAGCATGCTTCCTGTTTGATTTCCATGATTTGAAGAACCAATATTTAAATTATAATCAGGTTTTGGAATACCTAATTCTTCAAAAAATATATCAGACATATTATTATCATAATGTTGTCCAGTATGTACTAATATTTCACTATTTCCATTTTTTCTAATTTTATTTGAGACTGTTGCGGCTTTTATAAACTGTGGTCTAGCTCCGATTACAGTTAGTACTTTCATATAGTACGCCTCCTTAAGATTTAAATAATTGTTTTCATGAGTATTATTTTAGCATATCGGCACTATTAATCAAACTTAAATTATAATTAATTACATTAATTTTATACTAATTGCTCAGTGTTAATTGTAAACTATCAATGTGAACAAGCATGAGTTGAAATGGATAATTTGCTATGTTATTCTTAAACTATTACAACAATGGAGGGAAAATAATGAAAAACTGTTTAGTTCTTTTAACTAAAGTCTTTCCTTTTGATAAAGGAGAGGAATTTATTGAAGATGAAATACCAATGCTTTCAAAAGCTTTTGATAAAATAATTCTTATAGCTACTAGTACTGCAGATAATGCAATACAAACTAGGGAGGTTCCTGAAAATTTTGAAGTACATAGAATTAAAGCATCAGGAATAAAGCGTAAGTTACCCGTGAATGCAATAAAATTTTTCCCATTTTCAAAGTATAAAGGATATGTTTTAAAAGAGGAGAGTAACGAAGTTAAGGGATCATTAAAAAGAAGAGGTTACTTAACATACTTTTTAGCTAAGGCAGAGAGTGTATACAAAGAATGTGAGAATATTCTTATGAGTTCTGATATAAAGAGTTATGATAAAAAGACATTTTATAGTTACTGGTTGTATGATATAGCATATGCAGTTATAAAATTAAAAGAAAAGTTTGGTGATAAAACTAGTAAAGTAGTAAGTCGTACACATAGATATGATCTTTATGCTGATAAAAATTCATTAAATTATTTACCACTTAGATATCATTTGCTTGAAAATTTAGATAAAGTATATCCATGTTCTGATGATGGGAGTAATTATTTAAAAGGTTTATACCCAGCTTATAAAGAGAAAATAAAAACAGCTTATCTTGGAACTAGAAACTATGGTATATCTAATTCATCAAATGATGGTGTGTATAGAATAGTTAGTTGTTGCCATGTATCTCCAGTTAAAAGAATAGATTTATTAGCAAAATCATTAGCTACATTAAAAGATTCTGGATTAAAATTAAAATGGATACATTTTGGTGCAGGGGATGGACTAGAGGAAGTAAAAGAGTACTCAAAAGAAAACTTAAGCTTTATGGATGTGGATTTTAAAGGATCAGTAAAGAATGAAGAATTGATGAATTATTATTCAAATAATCCAGTTGACTTATTTGTAAATACAAGTAGTTCTGAAGGGTTACCAGTAAGTATTATGGAAGCTTGTTCATTTGGAATTCCAACTATAGCTACTGATGTGGGAGGAACTAGCGAGATAGTAAGAAATGAAGAAACAGGATTTTTATTAGATGTTAATTTTAAACTAGAGGAATGTGGAAATAAGATTAGAGGAATGGCAGAACTTTCTGATGAAGAAAAGCAAAAATTTAGAGAGAAATGTCGTGAAATATGGTTAGAAAATTTCTGCGGTGAGAATAATTTCCAAAGCTTTTCGAGAGAAATACAACCATATTAAGATAAGTAGATTTGTAGATTTATTAAAATATATAGGTTATAACATGGTTGTTTTATATTTTGGTAAGATAAAAATATAAATAACCATGTTTCGTTTTTTTATTAAGGAAGCCAGTGGCTTTAAAACACAATTGTTTATTGTCAATTGTAAGTTATTAATTTAAGTATAGATAATCTATTTTTATTCTTTAACTTAAAAAGTTTATAAAAACTATTGACTTTAGCGTTCGATGAAACTACAATGGTTACAACAGGAGTGATAAAAATGAAAATAAGCAGTAGATTTTCTGTAGCAGTTCATATTTTATCTATACTATCTATGGAAGATAGCAATTTATGTACTTCTGAATGGATAGCAGGTAGTGTAAATACTAATCCAGTTGTTATACGAAGAGTAATGGGAATGTTAAAGAGAGCTGGTTTAGTTAATGTCATAGCAGGTGCTGGTGGAGCTTATTTATTAAAGGAGTTAGACCAAATAACATTGCTAGATGTATACAGAGCTGTAGAGGTTGTCAAAGAAGGAGAATTATTTCAATTTCATGAATCACCAAATATAAATTGTCCTATTGGTGCAAATATTCAAGGTGTGCTTGAAGGTGTACTATTAAGTGCTCAAGAAGCTATGGAACAAGTATTAGGAAATGTAACAATGGAATATATAGTTAAAGGCATAAGGAAAAAAATTGAGAAGTAAATCAATTTTTTTTACAATGGATGTAACTTATATAGTTACAACTGTTGATAATTTTATAAATTGTTGCAAATTAATAATTACTATAGAAAACAAATTTTTTTTGAAAATGTTGTAACTATATCAATTACAACTAAAATAAGGAGGTTATTAAAATGACATTAAATATTAAGGTATATTCTGATTTTGTTTGTCCATTTTGTTTTTTAGGAGAGGAGACTTTAAGTCAGGCTGTAAAAGGAAAGAATGTAAATATTCAATGGATGCCATTTGAATTAAGACCAGAGCCATCGCCTAGAATTGATCCTTGGAAGGATTCTTCAAAATTAAATTCATGGAATAATTTTATTGAACCAATGGCAAAAAAATTAGGGATAGATATGAAATTACCCAAGCTTTCACCTCATCCATATACTAATTTAGCTTTTGAAGGATATCATTATGCAGTTGAGTTTGGAAAAGGAAATGAATATGTTGAAAGAGTTTTTAAGGGTTTCTTTAAAGAAGAATTAGATATTGGAAAAGTTGAAATATTATCTAAGTTAGCTGAAGAAATAGGTTTAAATAAAGAAAAATTTAGTGAAGTTTTAAATACTAGAAAATATAAAGATAAGCAAGAAGAAGTATTGAAGCAGGCTTATGAAGAGAGTAACATTACAGCAGTGCCTACAATATTTATAGGTGACGAAGTAGTACAAGGTATTACATCAAAAGAAAATTTAGAAGAAATAATAAAAAGACAATTGTTAAAAAATAATTAATTTTATAAATGGAAGGAAGATATATTATGAAAATTGCTTTAATTGGTTCAACAGGAAATGCGGGAAAGATGATCTTAAAGGAGGCTCTAAATAGGGGACATGAGGTTATTGCTATTGTAAGAGATAAATCAAAGGTAAAAGATACTAATGAAAAATTAACTGTTTTAAAAGGGGATATTTTAAAATTAGATACATTAGAAAATAAATTAGAGGGAGTAGATGTTTTAGTTAGTGCTTTTGGGCCTAAATTTGGACAAGAGAATGCACTAATAGATGCAACTAATAATTTAATAAGTTTGGTTAAAAAGTCAGGTGTTAATAGACTTGTAGCAATGGGTGGAGCTGGAAGTTTAAAAGTTGAAAGTGGTATTGAATTAGTTCAGACAGAAGGATTCCCTGAAGATTGGAAACCAATAGCATTAGCTCATTCAAAGTCTTTAGATATATATAGAAATGAAAAGGAAATAAATTGGACATATCTAAGCCCAGCAGCATTAATAGCACCAGGAGTAAGAACAGGAAAATATTCAGTTGGAGATGAATATTTGGTTGTAGATGAAAAGGGAAAAAGTGAAATTTCTTTTGAAGATTTTGCAGTGGCTATTATTGATGAAATTGAAATCCCTAAACATATAAAAGGTAGATTTACAGTAGCATATAAGTAAAATACAAATACTATAAGCAGAAATTTATATAAAAAAATTTTATGTATATGATTCGAACAACATATTATTAATAACTGATACTTTTTACTATAAAAAATTATAAATGTGTTAAATTGATTAAAAAATATATTATATGTTGCAAATTACAATAATAGAGTAAACATCTATTTGATTTATTTAAGATTTCTTATTGCAACATATAATATATAATTTTTTATTTTATACTTAAGTGTAAATAGTGTAATTCGATAATTTATATAAATGGGTTTGTTAATTTTAGGGGAGTTTTGCGGAGAATATATATGTTACAAATAGAATTACGGGAGTGATAAAAATGTTGAAAAAGCTATCTTTTAAAATGAAATTATTAATTACGATTTTACCTGTTGTGATAATTGGAATGTCAATTTTGAGTTTTACAACATTTTATCAATTTAGAAAAAATATTGAGAATGAACTTATCAATAATAAATTAGAGGAAGGAAAAAAACTAACTGAGAATATAAATACTTGGATAGAAGGGAAACTATTAGAAGTAAGAAGTTCTGCTAATACACCTACAGCAAAACTAATAGAAACAGATATTTCTGCTGTAGATAATTTTAATGCAGAAAGAATTAAATTTTTAGAAAAAAATTATCCAGGAGAATATGATAATGCAGCAGCAACTTTATTTAATAATGATGGTAAATCTAGAGCTCAATATTCAAATGGAAATTTTGTAAATGGTGATGTGTCAGAAAAAGTATGGTACAAAAATTTAATGAGTGGAGTGCCATATAATATATCTAATCCAGTAGTATCAAAGGGAACTGGTAAAACTTTGGTTGTAATAGGTGTCCCAATTAATAATGAATCAGAGCAAACAATAGGAACAATGATATCTGCTGTAAATCTTTTACATATTCAAGAAAAGGTTAAGGAATTTAAATTTGGTGAGAAAGGATATAGTTTATTAATAGGAAATGATGGAACTATTCTTGAACATCCAGATGAGTCATTAGTAATGAAAACAAAAATATCAGAAATACAAGATGAAAATATACAATCATTAGGAAAAGAAATGATGGAAAAAGAATCTGGTGTATTTAGATTTGGAAATGGAGATAATAAATCGATTGTATTTTACAATAAAGTTCCATTATCAGGTTGGAGTGTAGCAAGTGTTGTATCTGAAAAAGAATTATTTGCCTCTTCAAATAAGCTAATGACAATTTTGCTTTTTATAACAATAGCAGTTGTATTTATTATAGCACTTGTAATTGCATTTGTAGCAAAACAAATGACATTGCCATTAACTAAGTTGTCTGATTTCGCAGAAGAAATTGCATTGGGAAATCTTACAAATGAATTAGAAATTCACGGACAAGATGAAATTTCCAAAGTAACAAAAGGATTAAACAATACAGTTTTAAAGCTTAAGGAAATGATAGGTGACATAAGTAGTTCAGCTGATGAGGTTATGGTAGTATCTAATAGTTTAGCGTCAGCAACAAATGAATCATTAAAGGGAAGTGAAGATGTTTCACGAAGTATGCAAGAAATAGCAACAGGTGCTGTATCTCAAGCAGAAGGAGCAAGTAAAGCATCTACTGTAACAGGAGAATTAGTTGAAGATATAAATGAAGTATTTAAAAAGTGTAACTATATGATAAACATAGTAGAAAAATCAAGTGATATAAGTATCACAGTTTCGCAAGGCGTTAAAGAAGCTGTAGATAGTATAAAGAATATAGCTACAACTAATAAACATAATGTTGAAGAAATACAAAATTTATTAGAGCAATCTAGAGAAATTGGACAAATTGTAGATGTAATAAGTGGTATAGCTGAACAAACTAATCTTTTATCACTTAATGCAGCCATTGAAGCAGCTAGAGCCGGTGAACAAGGCAGAGGATTTGCTATAGTTGCAGATGAAGTAAGAAAACTAGCAGAACAATCAAGTAATTCTTCAAAAAGGATATCAGAACTTATTAGCGGGGTTCAAAAACAAATTGAAATCATATCAAATAAAATGGATGCTGGAACAAGTGAAGTTATGCATGGAGTTAAAATGGCAACATTAGTTGGTAGTGATTTTGAAGAAATAGAAAAAGCATTTAATGAAGTTAATAGTGTTGTATCAGATGTATCACAGGCCACTAATAGAATGGAAAAGAAAGTGAATGTAACAGCTGATATTATAAATAATGTTGCAGCCGTAACAGAAGAGAATGCAGCATCTACAGAAGAGGTTACTGCATCAAATGAAGAGCAAACTGCTTTTATGCATCAAATTGTAGAATCAACTTATACATTAGAAGAATTAGTTGAAAAACTTAACAATACAGTAGAGAAGTTTAAATTATCATAGAATTAAAAGTAAATTATATGTTAAAAGCTTATAATCGTATAAAATAAAGATTGTAAGCTTTTTATTTATTTAATTCTTATGGATTTAAATAAAATTTTTTTTATGTTATAATCTACTAGAATTATAAACAAAATTTTTATCTTAGATGGGATTTTTACTCTATTTGAGACTTAGAAATTGTTATATCCATAAGGAATTAGCATTCATAATACTCCTANNTAGGAGTATTATGAATGCTAGCTATGAGATAAAAAATATTAGTATAATGTAAATATGAAAAGTATAACAAATGGAATTGAAAAAATAATATAGTTTCTATTTATAAGTATGTAAATATTAAGTTATATATTACATAATTTAAGGAGAGAATTTTAAATGAATATTTTACTTATAAACCACTATGCTGGTTCTGATTATCATGGAATGGAATTTAGACCATATTATATGGCTAGAGAATGGAAAAACATGGGGCACAATGTTACTATATTAGGTGCTGATTTTTCTCATTTAAGAAAAAACAATCCTAAGATTACAAAGGATTTTGAAGAAGAAATAATAGATGGAATTACATATGTATGGGTGAAAACACCAGAATACAGTGGAAATGGAATTGGAAGAATAAAAAACATATCAACTTTTATGTATAAATTAAGAATGAATTATAAAAAAATTGCAGATAATTATAAACCAGATGCAGTTATAGCATCATCGACATACCCTTTAGATATATATCCAGCTCATAGAATAGCTAAGAGATGTGATGCAAAACTTTGTTTTGAAATACATGATTTATGGCCACTTAGTCCTATGGAAATTGGAGGATTTTCTGAGAAAAATCCAGCAATAGTAGTGCTTCAAAGAGCTGAAGACTTTGCTTATAAAAATTCAGATGTTATCGTATCAATTTTACCTAATGCAGATAAGCATATAAGAGAAAGAGGATTTTCAACTGATAAGTATGTGTATGTTCCAAATGGAATAATACTTGGTGAAAAGAAAAATCCACCAACAGAAAAGACTATTGAAAGACTTAAAGAATTAAAAGAGCAAGGTTATTTCTTAGTTGGATATACAGGAAATCATTCACCAGCAAATGTATTAGATACAATGATAGATGCAGCAAAGAAAACTAAAGATGAAAAAGTTAAGTATGTTTTAGTTGGAAAAGGTAATGTCAAAGATGAGTTAATTAATTATGCAAAAGCTAATGATGTAAAAAATGTAGAGTTTTTAGATCCAGTATTAAAAGATAATATGGATAATGCATTACAATTATTAGATATTTGTTATATAAGTTTAAAGAAACAAAACTTATTTAATTACGGAGTTAGTCCAAATAAATTATTTGATTATATGATGGCAGCAAGACCTGTAATTTATGCAATAGAAGCTTCAAATGATCCAGTTAAGGATTCTAACTGTGGAATAACAGTACCAGCAGAAAATCCTGATGCAGTAGTTGAAGCAGTATTAAAAATTAAAGAATTAAGTGATGATGAAAAGAATAAAATGGGTCAAAACGGAAATGACTATGTATTAAAAAATCATACTTATCATGGTTTAGCAGTGAAATTTTTAAATGCTTTAAAGAAATAAGTTAAGAATTTATGAAGAATTAATATATTTACAACTTAAATTATTTAAAAATGATAAAATATCTATTAAATATATTGTTAATAAATTATGCAATAATATAGAAAAAGTTTATAACAGTAAATTTAGAATTGATTTTGTAGGAGTGTATTCATGAACAATTTTAATAAGATAGTTAAGAGAGTATTTGATTTTATATGCTCTACTTTAGGAATAATAATTTTAAGTCCAATATTTATTTTAATATCTATTATGATAAAAACAGGATCTGATGGTCCGGTATTTTTTAAACAGATAAGAGTCGGAGAAGATGGCAAGGACTTTGAAATATTAAAGTTTAGAACTATGGTAGTTGATGCTGAAAAATTAGGAAAGCAAATAACTGTAGGAAATGATAATAGAATTACTAAGATAGGTTCATTTTTAAGAAAATATAAATTAGATGAATTACCACAATTAATAAATGTATTTAAAGGCGATATGAGCTTAGTTGGACCAAGACCTGAGGTGCCAAGGTATGTTAAGATGTATAATGATGAGCAAAGAAAGGTACTTGAAGTAAAGCCAGGAATAACTGATTTGGCATCTATAAGATATAAGGATGAAAATGCGCTGCTTGGAAAAGCTGAAAATCCAGAAGAATTTTACATAAATACAATTATGCCTAATAAATTAGCATTAAATTTAGAATACATAAACAAAAGTAATGTATTTTTTGATATTTATATAATAGTAAAAACTATATTAAAATGTATATAGAAAAACTATGTAATTAAAATAAAGTTGATATTGTAGTATAAACAATACTCTTAAGCTTAAGAGTAATTTATAGTAAGCTAGGGGTTAAGTGTTATAATTTATAATAAAATTTAAGCATATTAAATATATAGAAAAGGTCGTGTAGTATTATGAAAAAATTAAAATTTGCGATTATTGGTTGTGGAAGAATTTCTTATAAACATGTTGAAGCTTTATCAAAGAATATTGAAGAAGCAGAATTAGTTGCAACATGTGACGTTATGTTAGAAAAGGCAGAAGCAAAAAAAGCTGAATACATAGAAAAATGTGGATTAGCACAAGATACTGTTCATGCATATTCAGACTATAAAGAAATGGTTGAAAAAGAAGATATAGATGTTGTTACAATAGCTACTGAAAGTGGATACCATGCAGAAATAGCTATTTACTGTATGAAAAAAGGAATAAATGCACTAATAGAAAAGCCAATGGCTATGTCAATTGAAGATGCTAATGAAATGATTAAAGTAGCAGAAGAAAATAATGTTAAGCTTGCAGTTTGTCATCAGAACAGATTTAATAAGCCAATTAAGAAGTTAAGAGAAGCTATTGAACAAAATAAATTTGGTAGATTAGTTAATGGTACAGCAAGAATCCTTTGGAATAGAAATATGGGATACTATGAACAAGCACCTTGGAGAGGAACTTGGGAATTAGATGGTGGAACATTAATGAATCAATGTATACATAATATAGATTTACTTCAATGGATGATGGGTGGAGAAATAGAAAGAGTATACGCTGAATGTGATACTTATTTAAGAGACATTGAAGCGGAAGACTTTGGAGCAATAATTATAAGATTTAAAAATGGAGCTATTGGTATTGTTGAAGGTTCAGCTTGTGTTTATCCAAAGAATTTAGAAGAGACATTAAGTATTTTTGGAGAAACTGGAGCAGTTTGTATTGGAGGACTTGCAAATAATGAACTTGAAACTTGGAGATTTGATGGCGAAAATGAAGATGCTGTTAAAGAAGAAGTTAATGTTAAAATAGACAATGTATATGGCGAAGGACACACACCATTATTTAAGGATGTAATAGATGCTATAAATAACAATAGAAAGCCTTTAATAGCCGGTGAAGAGGGAAGAAATGCTATGTCTATAATTCTTGCAGCATATAAATCAAGAAAGACTGGTATGCCAGTGCAATTTCCATTAGAAAACTTTAGTACTTTAGATATGAAAGATGAGTTTAAAGGAAGAAAGTAATTAAAATAAAATGCAGAAGGAATTTTTCCTTCTGCATTTTGTTTTAATAAAGATGTTTATTATATTAATGAACTTGCATCTTGTTTTCTTAGTGGAAATATAATATATCCTATTAAGATAGAAATTATAGTTGGAATAAGCCATGAAAATCCTAACTTTCCAAGAGGAATAAAGTTTAAATTAATAGATGGTATTATTTCTAATATTCCAAATACTAATGAGGTATAAACACCTATTCTAACTGCTTTTATATTTGTTATATAATTATTAGCTAGTGTAGTAACTATTAAAGTTATAGTTACTGGATATAAAATACTTAAAATAGGACCAGATATTTTAACTATTTTATCAACACCAAGAGAACCAATTATAATACTTATTAATGAAATTACTAATGCATTCATTTTATAAGATAGTTTTCCATTAGATGCTTTTTCGAAAAATGAAGAACCAGCAGTTAATAAGCCTATAGAAGTTGTTAAACAAGCAAGGCCAATAGCAATTCCTATTATAGTAGTACCAATATTACCTAATATATCATTTGAAATTAATAATAGTAAGCTTGTTTTAGATAAATCTGGAATTTCAACTCCACTTGTTTGAGCACCTAAAAACATTAAGCCACCATAAATGAATGCTAAACCAATTACAGCAACACCGCTTGATTTTAAGGTCATAGGAAGTAATTCTTTGTTCGAATATTTTTTTTCTTTAAGTGTATTTGTAATAACTGTAGCAAATAATAACCCAGCTAATGCATCCATTGTTTGATAGCCTTCTATAAATGAAGACGACAATACAGCGGTTACATTAGTAGAAACAACATGTCCTATAGGGGATATTATACCTTTTACAATTATAAATGTTAATATAAGTATTAACATGGGAGTAAGGTATTTACCAATAGTATCAATTATAGAAGATCTCTTTAGCACAAAAATTAAATTTATTCCAAAATATATTATCATTGAAATAAGAGGACTAAGACTAGGTACTAAAGGGCTTATTGTTAATTCATATGTAGTTGCAGCAGTTCTAGGAATTGCAAGCATAGGACCAATTGCTATAAATAATATTGTCGTAAAAATTATAGCGAATTTTGGACCTATTTTAGAAGCCATAGTTTCAAATGTACCATCACCTTTTGTTGCAGCTATTATAGCAAGAAGCGGTAATCCAACTCCAGTGCAGACAAATCCTATGATACCTAAAATATATTGATCACCAACCATGTGACCTAAAAATGGTGGGAATATTAAATTACCAGCACCAAAAAACATAGCAAATAAAGCAAATCCTATTATAATTATATCTTTTGTGTTTTTTTTCATAATAGTTTCCTCCTAAAATTATTGAGAATATTATATGTAGTACTAATTATTATTAATAAGTGATACTTTTAGATATTAACATAACATTAGTATATCCTCAATACAAAATAACAATATATGACCAGTAATTTAAATTAAAACAATAATAAAAATATTATAATTTTATAAAAATATTAAAAAAACCTTTAAATATTTAAAAATTAAGCAACTATATATTAAGAGTTTCTATTACATATTAACACTTTGGTAAATATGTGATAACATAAGAATAGTTAAAATTACAAGTGAAAACTTTATTTAAGGCACAATCAAAAAAATAATAAGTCCCTTTGCCCGCCTATTTTCCATCATACTGCGTCGAAAAATTGACCTAATAATGACGATATGAGGGCAATTTATCTTCTTGCCTGATGAAAAATATCCATTGCAACTTTGGGCTTATTATTTATTTTCATGTGCCTAAAGTTAAAAATATAACCTTATGAGAGGAAGATATAAAGATGAAAGTTAAAAAAGCGATTATTCCAGCAGCTGGACTTGGAACAAGATTTTTACCAGCTACTAAAGCACAACCTAAGGAAATGTTACCAATAGTTGATAAACCAACAATTCAATACATAATTGAAGAAGCAGTTGCATCAGGCATTGAAGAAATACTTATTATAACAGGGAGAAATAAAAAGTGTATAGAAGATCACTTTGATAAATCTATAGAATTAGAATTTGAATTAGAAAAGTCAGGTAAAGAAGAACTTTTAGAATTAGTAAGAAATATTTCAGATATGGTTGATATACATTATATTAGACAAAAAGAACCTAAAGGATTAGGTCATGCAATTCATTGTGCAAAAACATTTGTAGGTAATGAACCTTTTGCAGTTTTATTAGGTGATGATGTTGTTGATAGTGAAGAACCATGTTTAAAACAATTAATAGATTGTTTTGGTGAATATAATACTACTATTTTAGGTGTTCAAACTGTAGCACAAGAAAACGTATCAAAATACGGAATAGTTGATGGAATCCATATAGAAGATAGAGTCTATAAAGTAAAGGATTTAGTTGAAAAGCCATCAACAGAAGAAGCACCTAGCAATGTAGCAATTTTAGGAAGATATATAATAACTCCTGAAATATTCAACATATTAGAAAATACAAAGCCAGGAAAAGGTGGAGAAATTCAATTAACTGATGCATTAAAAACTTTAATCAGTAAAGAAGCTATGTATGCGTATAATTTTGAAGGAAGAAGATATGATGTAGGAGATAAACTTGGGTTCTTACAAGCAACTGTAGAATTTGCGTTAAAAAGAGAAGAACTAAGAGAGCCTTTTATAGAATATCTAAAAAGTAATCCATGGGATGAAAAATAAAATAAATAATTATATAGTATAAATATAATAAAGTAGTTAAGCATAAAAATCATTTAAAACAGAGTCTTATATTATTAAGTTTTAAATGGTTTTTATGCTTTTTATTGTTAAATTAAGTTGTATATTATTAAATTTAATTAAAAATTAAAATAAAAAATGCTCAAGTGGATAATAAAATTATCGATATTTATATTATAAAACAATAAAAGGGGATAGTTATAATGAAGGCTAATAAAAAAGTAGATATTAAGTTAAAGTTTAGATCTATTAAAAATAAATTGGTTGCAATAATGATAAGTATTGCAGCAATTCCTATATTAGTATTAGGTATTTCATCACTTACTGGATTTACGATTTCAAGTAATAATGAATTTAAGAAAAGTGGGATTAGTTTAGGACAATCTGTTAAAGAAAATGTAAATTCAAAATTTAATACTGTAGAAGAGGTTATGGATTACATAATAAATAATAATACCTTTGATGATACGGAAGAATCAAACAGAAAGATAAATGAAGATTTTGAATTATTTAAAGAAGGAAATAAAGATATAGTTACAGCTTATTATTACAGTGAAAATAGTAAAAATTTTGTAATGTATCCTTATGAAGATATGCCTAAGAGTGATTATACAACTAGAGATTGGTATATAAAAGCAAAGGAAGCAAAGGAATCAAAGGATAAATTTGGTATAACAGATGTATATGAAGATATAAGTAATAAAGAGTATGTGGTTACTATTTCTAAAACTGTTGTTAAGGACAATAAATTTCTAGGGGTTTTATGCGCAGATTTTAATTTAAGCAGTATTGCAAAATCAATATCTAATATTAAATATGGTAAAAATGGGATTTTAGCAATATTTGATAAAAACGGTACAGTAATTGCACATACAAATAGTGAATACATAGGAAATAATAATATAACCAATAATTCACAGTGGAATAACATACTAAATGTAAATGAAGATTTTATAGATATGAATATTGAGGGGTCTCAATATAAAGTTAATTTTACAACATTAGATGAAATTGGATGGAAAATATTACTAGAAATTCCTGACTCAGAATTTAAAGAAGCTCAAAAAAGTTATAAAATAGTTTTATTTATAACAGCAATTATATTGTTAACACTTGCAATAATTTTAGGAAGAGTATTTTCTATTAAATTAGCTAAAAATATAATTAAGATTAAAAAAGCAATAGGAAAGACAGCAACTGGAGATTTTAGTGAAAAAATCAGCATTTTAACTGGTGATGAATTAGAAGAATTAGCTGTGAGTTTTAATGACATGCAAGAAAATGTCTCAGGATTAATTTATAATATTGATAATTCTATTAAAGAGGTTAATGATACTTCGGTTAATTTATCTAGTATGAGTGAAGAGGTATCATCAGCAATTTCTCAAGTAGCAGATACTATTGGTGAAATTTCTAAGGGAAGTATGGAATCGGCACAAAATCTTGAGATTTTATCAAGTAATTTAGAAGATGTATCAACTGAAATAAATACAATTAATACTGCAAGTAAAAATATAAATAATTTAGCAATAGACACTAATAATTTAAGTAAAGAAGGACTTGATATGATAAAGACTATTATGGATAAATCAAGTCAAACTAAAGAAAGCACAATTGATGTTAGCAATGTAGTTTCTATCGTTGCAGAAAGTGTACAAAGTATTGCATTTATGAATGAAGCAATAGCTAAAATTACTGAACAAACTAATCTATTAGCATTAAATGCTGCAATAGAAGCAGCAAGAGCAGGAGAAGCTGGAAAAGGATTTGCAGTTGTAGCAGATGAAATAAGAAAATTAGCAGAGCAAACAGCACAATCGGCTAAAGAGATAGATAAAACAATAAAAACAGTTTCTACAAATGTTGATAGAGCAGTTTACCAAGTAAAAGAAACTAGTAAAGCAGTGCAAAGTCAAGAAGAATCAGTTTTAAATGCAGAAAATATTTTCAATAATATATTATTATCAATAGATGATTTAACAAACAAATTAGAAGAAATTACATCTGGAGTTGAGGAGGTTACTTTAAAGAAAGATAATATTGTAAATCAGGTTCAAAATTTATCAGCTATAGGAGAAGAAACCGCAGCAGGAACAGAAGAAGTATCAGCATCATCAGAAGAAGTATCAGCATCTACTGATGAATTTGTTAAATATGCAGGTGAATTAAAAGAATTATCAAATAGCTTAAATGATGAAATACAACAATTTAAGCTTAAATAAAAGGATTCGTTGACATATGTAAAAAGATATGATTAATCCAGTAATAAATTAATGATTTTGTACTGAGTTTAAATCATATCTTTTTATTTTTACTAATTTTTAAAATGTTAATATTTTTTTATTAAGATTTATATCTAAAATTTAAAAAACTAAAAACTACAAAAAATTCAAGAAAATATATATATTTACGAAAATATTAATATAAATTAACTAAAGAACATAATATATTATTCTAATAAAAAATAATAAAGGGGGATTTTGATGCGCTATAATAAAATAAGATCTAAAAATAAAGTTTCATTATTAAATTTTAAAACTCTTAAGAGTAAATTAATAGCAATTATGATAACTGTTGCAGCAATTCCGATTTTTGTATTAGGAATAACATCTATAGTAGGATTTTCAATTTCTAGTGATAGAGATTTTAAGAAAAGTGGAGTGAGTTTAGGACAAGCAGTAGATGAAACTATAAATACAAAAATTAATAGTATTGAAACAATGTTAAATCATATTATTACTAGACATAATTTTGATGATAGTGAAATTGACAATAATGCTTTATATGAAGATTTAAAATTGTTTAAAAATGGAAATGTAGATATTGAAAATGCATATTATTATAGTGGAAATAGTAAAAAGTTTGTTATATATCCTGATGCAGACTTTGATGATAAAGATTATACAAAAAATGAATGGTATGTAAAAGCTAAAGATGCGAATGGCAAGTTTGCTTTTACAGATGTTTTTGTAGATATGGCAACAAAACAATATGTAGCAACAATTTCTAAGGCTATTATAAAAGATGGTAAAGTACAAGGTGCTTTATGTATAGATTTTAAATTAACAAGTCTTGCAGATGCAATAGAGAATATTAAGTACGGCAATAATGGGGAATTAGCAATTATTGATAATAATGGTATTGTAATAGCACATACAAATAAAGAGCTAATAGGAAATGCTGATATAGCTAAAAAACAAGAATGGAATTACATACTAAATTCAGATAGTGGTTTTACTAAAATTGGTGAAAAAGATAAGAAAGATAGTATAAATTTTACGACTTCACATTTAACTGGATGGAAAATATTACTTAAAATACCTGAAGCTGAACTTATGAAATCACAACAAAGTTATAAAAGGATTTTAATAATAACAGCACTTGTATTATTAATATTTGTAATAATTTTAGGAAGAAATTTTGCTGTTAAATTATCTGAAAATATAAATAAAATTAAAGAAGTAATTAAAAATGCAGCAAATGGAGATTTTACAGATAATATTAATATTTCAACGGGAGATGAACTTGAAGAGCTTGGAAAGAGTTTTAATGAAATGCTTGAAAATATTTCTTATTTAATTGGGAAGGTGGATACATCAGTTCATAGAGTTAACGATACTTCATCAGGATTAGCAAATATGAGTCAAGAAGTATCATTAGCTATTAGTCAGGTTGCTAATACTATTGGAGAAATATCAAATGGAAGTATGGAGTCAGCGGAAAATCTTCAAAGTTTATCAGAAAATTTAGATGGTGTATCTAATGAAATAAATGT
The DNA here is from genome assembly GCF_023845705.1 of Clostridium sp. ZBS15. Lineage (NCBI taxonomy): Bacteria > Bacillati > Bacillota > Clostridia > Eubacteriales > Clostridiaceae > Clostridium > Clostridium sp. ZBS15. The sequence goes on along the minus strand of NZ_JAMQHY010000046.1, from coordinate 28,975 downwards.
AATAAATGATGCGGTTAAAAATATAAGTAAATTAGCAACAGATACAGATGGTTTAAGTAAAAAAGGGCTTGATATGATACAAGACATAATGGACAAGTCAAGTCAAACTAAAACAAGCACTTTAGATGTAAGCAATGTTGTTAAAGTGGTTTCAGGAAGTGTACAAAATATAGCTTTAATGAATGAAGCAATAGCTAAAATAACAGAACAAACAAATCTTTTAGCATTAAATGCAGCCATAGAAGCAGCAAGAGCAGGGGAATCTGGTAAAGGATTTGCAGTTGTTGCTGAAGAGATAAGAAAACTTGCAGAACAAACATCTGAATCAGCAAAAGAAATTGATTCAATAATAAAAGAAGTTGCTACAAATGTTAATAAAGCAGTAAATGAGGTTGATAAGACTAATGATGCTGTTAATAGTCAGGAAAAGTCTGTATTAAATGCAGAAAGTATATTTAACAATATAATTTCTTCAATAAATAACTTAACAAATAGAGTTGAAGAAATAGCTGAAGGAATTAATGAAGTTACTTTAAAGAAAGATAATGTTGTAAATCAAGTTCAAAATTTATCTGCTATAGGAGAAGAGACAGCAGCGTCATCACAAGAGGTATCAGCATCAACTGAAGAAGTGTCTGCATCTACTGATGAATTTGTTAAATATGCAGGTGAATTAAAAGAATTATCAAATAACTTAAATGATGAAATACAACAATTTAAGCTTAAATAAAAGGTTATGTTGATATATTCATAAGCAAAGCTGGGCAGAGTAATTAAATTTAGGGATATAAAATTAATATAGTCCAATTTAGCTTACTTCTAATATAAAAATAAGACAAGCAATAAATGTAATCTTATACTAAGATATCAACATTTCTTTAAAACAAAAAGCTATGATTTAAAAATCATAGCTTTTTGTAATTATTACAAATTTTATCTTGGAATGAATCCAACTTTCTTTTGCATTTTTCTTAAAGTTTTATTTGCTATATAAGATGCTTTTTTAGCACCTTCTGAATAAATTTCTTCAAGTTTTTTCTTATCTTTTAAGAATTCTTTAACTTTTTCTTGGACTGGAACTAATTCTTCAATTACAGCATCAGCTACATCATTTTTAAGTTCGGCATAGCCTTTGCCTTCATAGTTTGCAACTAAAGATGTAGGATCAACACTTTTAATAGTACCTAATATATTTAATAAATTTTTAACTCCAGGTTGATCATCAGTATAGTTTACTATACCAAGACTATCTGTTACAGATTTACTAATTTTTCTTTTAATAACGTCTGGTGGATCCATAATTAATATAAAGCCATTAGGATTGTCATCTGATTTTGACATTTTCTTTAATGGATCTTGAAGACTCATAATTTTTGCACCAGCTTTTGGAATATAAGGATCAGGAATTTTAAAAGTATCACTATAAGTATTATTAAATCTTGCAGCAATATCTCTTGTTAATTCTAAATGTTGCTTTTGATCAGCACCAACTGGAACTAAATCTGTATTATATAAAAGTATGTCTGCAGCCATTAATACTGGATAATTAAATAAACCAGATGCTATTGAATCACCATACTTTTGAGATTTATCTTTATATTGAGTCATTCTACTAAGTTCACCCATATAAGTATTACAAGTAAGTATCCATGCAGCTTCAGTATGAGCTGGTACATGAGATTGTATAAATAATGTATTTTTATTTGGATCTATTCCTGCAGCAAGATATATAGATAATAATTCTAAAGTTCTTCTTCTTAAATCAGCAGGTTTTTGACGTACTGTTATAGCATGTAAATCAACCACACAATAATAAGTTTCAAATTCATCTTGCAATTTAACCCAATTTTTTAACGCTCCAAGGTAATTCCCTAAAGTTAAATCACCAGAAGGTTGAATACCACTAAATATTACTTTTTTACTTTCAACTATATTTTCTGACATAAAAACCCCTCTTTCTAAGGTAAATAATAATACTTATATTATAGGTATTGCATAGATGTAAGTCAATTATTACAATAATTAGTATTTTAAAATATGGCTCTGTTTTAGCAGAGCGTTGATATATGCATAAGCAAAGCGAGCGAAATTCTCAACTCTCCATTTTCAACTAACAAAGTTTAAATAGTCATTTATTTTATGAATTGTATGGGTACATTTGCTATGAATCGAGTTGGAATATATAATAAGCTCATTAAATTTATTTTAGGGGGAAAAAATTATGCAAAGTGAAAGTAAAACTTTAAATGTTAAAGAATTGGTGCTAATGGGGCTTATGATAGCATTAGTATATCTGGCAGGTAGTATAATAAAAATTCCATCACTTGGAGGTTTTGTTCACATTGGGGATTGCATGGTGTTTTTATCTGTAGTATTACTAGGAAAGAAAAAAGGTGCTATAACAAGTGCATTAGGAATGTTTCTTGTTGATGTATTAGGTGGTTATTATTTATGGGCTCCATTTACATTAATTATTAAAGGAATGATGGCATATATTGCTGGATGTATTTTGGAGAAAATGAAAAGTAATAATTCTTTTATAAAGAATACAACAGCATTTGCTATTAGTGGAGTATTTATGATTGTAGGTTATTTTGTTGCTGGGACAATTATGGCAGGATTTTTAACTGAAAAAGCAGGAGTAGTTCAAGGATTAATATATGCTTCAAAAGATATAGTAGGTAATATAATTCAAGTTACAACTGGAGTAGTTATAGCATTACCGTTAAGTGGGGTATTGCTTAAAGCTAAAAAAGCGGTGTTGAATTAATCTTTATTTTAAGTATTAGTGATATGTGCATAAGCAAAGTGGACTGTGTGAAGGTTTGCGGAATAAATATCAAATTTTGATAATCACTTTTGGGTACTTCATTTTGATAAATAATTAATTCAACAAATCTTTATTGAGAATTCTAAAAAGAAAATTTCAATGCAAATTTGTGTTTATACTAAAATGTTAATTCACTTAATATAAAACTATTATATTGCAAAATAAAAATCGGATAATAAATATTTATTATCCGATTTTTATTTATGATTAATTTAAGACCTTAATTTACAATACTTTTTTTATTTGAATTAACTTTTAATTTTATCGAAATTATAAAACACGATATAAGTGGTATTAATAGTAGTAAAACTATTGATGCCAATTCAAAATATTTTAAGAAGTAAAATAGTATATAGCTATTATTTGAAACTAAGTAGGATAATATAAGAACTACAACTAAAAAAATACTGAAGAATATTTTTTTACTTTTTATTTTGTCGTGATAAATTAAAAATATTGCATATCCAGATAATACAAACTTAATAAAGAACCCCACAACAATTCTAAAAATATAAAAGAATTCACCAAATTCTATAAATTCTAATATCTGAATTATATCTGATTGAATAAATCCAGGATAAAATATGTTAGCTGATCTTTCAGCACCCAATGTTGCAATTACTCCTATAATTGAAAATATTGTTATTATCGAAACAAATAAGAGTGAAATTAGAGTATTCTTTTTTAAATCTTTTTTACTGTTTAGTAACTTTAAATAAGGAAGAACAATACAAATTGAGGATAGAGAGCCCAATAAAAAGAGTATACATTTTATTGAATCTATATTTAAATCATTATGTAAAATAGGGAAAATATATCTATAATTTTTATAAGGTTCAATTAAAACAGCAAGTATACCATCATTTAACAATAAAAGAGAAAAAGCAACTATAACAAATACTAATATTGAAGAAAATTTTCTTGTTAATAAATAAATACTAGGAACAAGAAATAGTAATAGATAGTATCCAATTGAGGATTCTAAAAATAAATTTGTATATATAAAATTAGATTCTATTGATGTACTTTCTATAGCATTTAATAATAGTCCAATTGAAAATAAAAATAAAAAGATATGTGCAATAGGTTTAGGTAAATATTTTTTCATTGATTTCACTAAATCCGGACTGTCTAATTTACTTAATGTGTTTATTATAAAATAAAAAAATAATATCAAAATTAATAATGATATTAATAAATATACCCAAGTATCTTGTTTGCCATATTTTATAAAGAATGAACTATAAGTTCTAAGGCTAATTAATGTGGTTGCTAATATTAAAATTACGAAATGTTTGGTTGATAAATAGTTTTTCATTTGAGATTCGCCCCTTTTAAGTACTATATATAATAATTCATAAATTTTCCATGGTGATCAAATAATGATTCAAATTATATTTTGATTATTTCAATAAAAATAATACCTTGATTTTAGTATTAACAAAAAAATGAATATTAAACCATTTAAGAGAGATAATATTTTTAGGTGATGTATTTATGAATGAAAATCTAAATTATTTTAAAAAAAGATTTGAAAAAGCATTTGATGTAAAGTATAGGGATGTTGATACTAAACTTGGAAAGGCAACTTTGATATTTATTGATACATTGTGTAATTCACAATTTATTAGTGATTATATTGTAAGTCCACTGAAAAATTATAGTTATGAATGCAAGTCTTTAGATGATATTGTCACTAAGGTATTAGAGATTAATATAGTTGGTAATGTCAAAGATTTGGATGATGCAGTATTACATATATTATCAGGAGATATAGTATTAACATTTGAAAATGAAGAAAAAATGATTTTCTGTGAGGTAAAGGGGTTTCCCACTAGAGGTATAAGTATCCCTGTTACAGAATCAGTAGTAAAGGGTCCAAGGGAAGGTTTTAATGAATTATTTGTTAATAGTATTTCATTAATAAGAAGAAAAATTAAAAATTCAGATTTAAAATTTGAACCTTTATATGTTGGAGAAAAATCACAGACTGTTGTATGTTTGTGTTACATAGAAGGAGTGGCACCGGATTATTTAATAAATGAGGTCAAGGAAACAATCAATAATTTACATTTAGATTTTATATTAGATACTAATTATATAGAAGCTAAATTAAGAAAGAAAGATTCATTATTTGATACTGTTGGATATACAGAAAAGCCAGATGAAGTAGCAGCCAAAATAATGGAGGGAAGAGTAGCGGTACTAGTAGATGGAACACCATTTGTATTAACAATTCCATATTTCTTTTTAGAAAATTTCCAAACCCCAGATGACTATTATTTAAATAGACTTTTTGTAAATTTTTTGAGAGTGTTAAGATGGCTTGCATTTTTCTTGGCTACATTTATGCCAGGATTATATGTAGCTGTTGTTACACATCATTTCTCATTACTTACGCCAATGTTTACATTTAGGCTAGCTGTTGCAAGGGCTGGAGTCCCGTTTCCAACAGTTTTTGAGGTGATAATAATGATGTTAGCTTTCCAACTGATTAAGGAGGCTGGATTAAGGTTGCCTCAACCAATTGGTGGAGCTATGAGTATAGTTTCAGCATTAATACTTGGAGATGCAGCAGTAGGGGCTGGTATAGCATCAAGAATAACAATTATTATAGTTGCATTAAGTACATTGAGTTACTTTTTGATTCCTAAAATATATGGAGCGATTTCTATTTGGTCAATAGGTGTTGTAATACTTAGTGCATTCTTTGGATTACCAGGATTTTTTATGTCATTTATAATTTTATTAAGTAATATATCAGATTTAGAAACAGGAGGATATTCATTTTTATTTCCTATTGCAACAGATACAACTTATAAATTTAGGGATACAATATTTAGAGGCAGATTAAGTAAAATTTCTAAGACAATAATAGGAAAGGGGAAAAATAATGCAAATTAAAAGAGCTTTTATAATTTTATTAGTAATTTTAATGTCATTTTCTATGGTTTCCTGTTTTAATTATCATGATATAAATAAGGTTACTTTTGTAACTAGCGTTATATTTGATGAAGATGAAAATTCTAATGTTGTTTTGTACTTAGATTGTGTTAAAGCATTTAGAAATGCTAATGAGAGTATTGAAAAAGGAAAGAGATTAATATATAAGGGTGAAGGAAAAACAGCTTTAGAAGCTATTAGAGATGTTAATATGGCAGCTAGTTTTAAATTAAATTTTACTCAAAATAGAGCATATATTTTTACTGGGAATGCTGTTAAAAATGGAGTGAAAAAATATGTAGATTTAATAAATAATGATCCTGAATTTCCAATAACACCAAACATGTTTGCTTATTTTGATGATGTGGATAAACTTTTAGAATTATCAAGCAGCGATGAAGAGTACTTAGGATTGTTTTTAGATGATTTAGTAGGAAAAAATGAAAATTCTTCAAAAGTAATAAAATTAAATACAAATAAGTATATGATAGAAAGATTACTACCTAACAATTTATCTATTATGAGTACATTAAAATTAAAGGAAGATGCACGAGATAAAAAAATAGAATTAGGTGGTGGAACAATAATTCGAAATGATAGAATGATTGGAAAAATAGATACATTAAATACATTAAGTTATAATCTACTAACTAATAAAATTGAAAGTGGAATATTAGAAGTTGTAAATCCAAATGAAAAAAATAATTTTATAACATTAAAGATATTAGATTCTAAAATAAAAACATCTGTAGATTATTCTAATGACAAAATAGTATTAAATAAAAAACTTAAGTTAAAAACTAATATTGCTGAATCACAAAGTAAATTTATAGTGGATAAGGAATTTTTAAATAGTATTTGCAAATTAGAGGAAGAAAGTATAAAAACACATCTAAAAGATACATTTAATGAGTATAGAGAAAAAAATGTAGATATATTGCAAGTAGTGAATTTATTAAATCAAAAATATGGATATGAAAAAGAAGAAGACTATTTATCTAAAGTAGAACTTAATGTTGAGGTAGATATAGATATAAAAGGAAGTGGTAGAATTAAAAATAGTTTATAGATAAATATTTATTGACTATTTCAATAACATGTTTATACTATAATATCAACATTTATTTAAAATATTACCAATAATCAAACCATGCTTTAAGTTAAAACTTGATTTTGTAGTAGGTATGAAATTATAAGTTATTTCTCTTTAAGCATGGTTTTGTTTTAATTACTCAGACCACTTTGTTTATGCATATATCAATACTAACATAAAACAAAGTCTAATTATTAACTTTTGAATTGTTGCCAAAATATAAGGATAACGATATACTATAAATATTGTAAGTTAAATGTATATAATAGTAGATAATTGAACTTAGTTCAATAATTTAGGAGGTTTATAGTAATGGCAAATGTATTAGATGAGTTACTTGATCGTGGGTACATAAAACAATTTACTCATGAAGAGGAAACAAGAAAATTATTAGAAAATGAGAAGGTAACTTTTTATATAGGATTTGATCCAACAGCAGATAGTTTACATGTAGGTCACTTTATAGCGATGATGTTTATGGCTCATATGCAAAGAGCAGGACATAGACCAATAGCTTTATTAGGCGGCGGAACAGCAATGGTTGGAGATCCAAGTGGTAAGACTGATATGAGAAAAATGCTTACTAAGGAACAAATACAACATAATGTTGATTCTATAAAAAAACAAATGGAAAGATTTATAGACTTTTCTGATGATAAAGCCTTAATAGTAAACAATGCAGATTGGTTACTAGATCTTAATTATGTTGACTTTTTAAGAGAAGTAGGAGTTCATTTCTCAGTTAATAGAATGTTAAGTGCAGAATGTTTTAAACAAAGATTAGAAAAAGGATTATCATTCCTAGAATTTAACTATATGTTAATGCAAGGATATGATTTTTATGTTTTAAATCAAAAATATGGATGTAAGATGGAACTTGGTGGAGATGATCAATGGTCTAACATGATTGCTGGTGTTGAACTTGTAAGAAGAAAAGCACAAGGTGATGCAATGGCTATGACTTGTACATTATTAACTAATAGCCAAGGACAAAAAATGGGTAAAACTGTTGGTGGAGCATTATGGCTTGATGCTGATAAAGTATCTCCATTTGACTTCTATCAATATTGGAGAAATGTTGATGATGCAGATGTAGAAAAATGTTTAGCATTATTAACTTTCTTACCAATGGATGAAGTAAGAAGATTAGGTGCCTTAGAAGGTGCTGAAATTAATGGAGCTAAGAAAATTCTTGCTTATGAAGTTACAAAACTTGTTCATGGAGATGAAGAAGCTAAGAAAGCAGAAGAAGCAGCTAATGCTTTATTCTCAGGTGGTGCTGACATGTCAAATGTACCAACAGTAACTATAGCTAAAGAAGATTTAGGTTCAACAGTTTTAGATGTAATAGCTAAGGCTAAAATAGTTCCATCTAAAAAAGAAGGAAGAAGATTAATAGAACAAGGTGGTTTATCTATTAATGGAGAAAAGATCACTGAATTAACAAGAACGTTAAACGAAGATGATTTTAAAGATGGATCTGCCTTAATAAAAAGAGGTAAGAAAAATTATAATAAAATAAAAATACAATAGTAAAGCTATAATGCCACTGTGCACTTATACTAAAATATCAATATTTGTTTTAAAAATAACATATTGCAATTAAAAAATAGGATTTGAAAAATTATTTCAAATCCTATTTTTTTAGGTAATTTAATGGTTATTAAGATTTTGATATATTATAATTATATTTCTTATATGTTAATTTATTCATTATTATAACGATAAATAAATAGGATAGTTAGAAAAAATAATTTTACGGTTTGTTTAATATATAATTTATGATTAAAGGGGGGAATAAATAAATGCCAGGTATTTGGAATGTAAATAATGTCTATAATAATAGTAATACGAGAAAATTTTCTAGTAAATTAACTTTTTCAGTAGGGGAAAAATTTAGTGGAAGAATTGTATCTAAGGGAGAAGGTAAAGATGTTACTATAAGATTATCAGATGGATGGCAGTTCATTGCAGAACTTGATGGAAATGTTAACTTAGATGATCTTAAACTAGTAAATTTTCAAGTAGAAGATTTTAAAGATGGAAAATTAAAATTAGTATCCAGTGAACAAAAAGGTGAAGAGGTCTCTAATGAAGTATTTAAAGATATAATTGATAAAGAAGGTTTATCTAAAGAAGATATAAATATATTAGAAAAAATGATTAAACATAATATACCCTTAACTAAGGATAATATAAATAAAATTAAAGGATTAATTCAATTCAATGAAAATATAAACTTAAGCTCAGACAATATAGATGATTTTATACAAAATTATCTTCAAAGCAAAGGGATTGATATAAATACTCCTAAGGGAGAATTTATAAAACAAAATCTTGTGGAATTTTTCAGTAATTTTAAAAATATGTCAAGTGATGAAATATTATTATTTTTAGAAAACAATATGGAATTTTCAACAGAAAATATAAAAAGCTTTAATGAGCTTTTTAAGGGTGATTTATCAATAGAAAAATTATTATATAAATTATCTCAGGAGTTAGATAATTCACAATCAAATTTAAAAGATATACAAAATAAAGAGATAATAACTAATAAAGAATATTTAAATAAAGAAAATATAAATAATGAATTTTTAAAAAATAATAATAAAAATTCTTTAATATCTAAAATATATGATTCAAATGATGTTTCAAAGAATAAAGTTAGTGTTGTATCATTACTAAAGAGTATTACTGGTGACAATGAGAGAATTTTAAATGATTATTTAAAGGATATAATTAATTCTAGAGCTGAGAATTTAACAACGAAAGAATTTAATAGATTAATTTCATTAACATCAAAATTTGAAGACAGTGATATAGTAAATTTAATCAAAAATGAATTATCAGCTAAAGGATTATCTGATGAAACTATAAAATCCAACGGTCTAGAGAGTAAAGTTATAGATGGTAAAAATTTATTAGAGAATACTTTAGGAAAAATTTTAAATAAAGAAGTAAATTTAACTGATGAAGAATTTAAAAGATTTAATGATCTTATTAAATATAAATTACAAACTAACATAAATGAACAGGACGTAAAACAAGAAGCAGTTAAGTTTGATAAAAGTCAAACTTCTCAATTAAAACCTGATCTTAATAATTTATATTCAAAAGATATTGAAAACTTCTCAAATAAAGATTTGATAAAACAAGAAATGGTAAACAAATTTAATGAGGTAAAAAATATTGTAAAAGATATAATAAACAATATTGATAATAAAGCAGTAGGTTATGAGAAGGTTATGGAAATGATAAAAGGTAATATTGGAGAATTTAAAGTATTTAATTCTATAAGTGAACAGTATTATTATTTGAATTTTCAAGTTCCTGTTAATGCAGAAGAATATCCTTGCAAACTAATTATAAAAGACAATAGAAAAGATGGAAAGAAAATAGATAAAACTAATGTAAAAATGGTTGTTAATGTTAAAACTATACATTTAGGTGATGTTGATGGATATTTAACGTTAAAAGATAATAGGATAGATATAAATTTAAAGTGTGATAATAAGTATGTAGATATAATAAGTAAAAATAAGAGTAAATTAAAATCCGGATTAGAAACACTAGGACTAATTACAGACGTTAGTGTTTCATTAAGAGAAGAACCTATTAACTTAGTAACTTGTGGCAAATTTTTTAATGATTTAAGTATCTCAAATATTGATATTAAGGTATAATAAAGTAGATATATTTTGAGTGTAAATTGTTTATGGAGTGAGTATATATGACTGAAAGAAAAAAAGCAGCAGCTCTTAAATATGAATTAAATAATACTGAAGCTCCAATTATAGCAGCATCAGGAATGGGACATATTGCAGATAAAATAATAGAAAAGGCACAAGAAAATGAAGTTCCCATAGTTTATAATAAAGAGTTAGCAAATTTGTTATGTAACGTTGATGTTGGAGATGAAATACCAACAGAGTTGTATGAGGCAGTAGCTCATGTAATAGCATTTGTAACTGATATAGATAAAACACTATAATTGTGTAAAAAACGGAAAGGTGATAAATTAATGGCACTTTATACTATTTCAGATTTGCATTTAGCAATGAATGTTGAAAAGCCAATGGATATATTTGGGGAAAATTGGGTTGGGCATTGTGAAAAAATAAAGAAAAATTGGCTAGAAAAAGTTAACGATGATGATATGGTATTAATAGCAGGAGATATTTCATGGTCACTTAAGGAAAGCGATAGCAAGTTTGATTTAGACTGGATAGATTCTTTACCAGGTAAAAAAATTATAAGCAAAGGAAATCATGATTATTGGTGGGGAAGTATATCTAAATTAAATAAACTATATGAAAATACAAAATTTCTTCAAAATAATTTTTATACTTATAAAAATTATGCCATTTGTGGTACAAGAGGTTGGATCTGTCCTGGGGGAGATAAGTATTCATCTAAGGATGAAAAAATTTATAGTAGAGAACAAATAAGATTGAAATTATCTTTAGAGTCGGCAAAAAGTAATGGATATGAAGATATTATAGTTATGATTCATTATCCTCCAACTAATGATAAGTTTGAAAAATCAGCCTTTTTAGAAATATTTAAAGAATATGGTGTAAAGAAAGTTATATATGGACACCTACACGGTCCATCATTAAAAGGTAATTTATTAGATGGTGATTTAGATGGAATAGAATATATATTATCATCAGCAGATTATCTTAATTTTAATCCAAAGCTTATTATGGAATAAAGATGTAGAAAAAATATTTTTTCTACATCTTTTCTTTTTTTGTTAGTTTTAATTTAAGGCTATGTTTTAAAACAGTGTTGATATATGCAATATGTGAAGTGGCATTGTAAATGGACTTTTAGAACCCTTAATAAGTATTGTTACATTTACTGCTTGTCCTAATTTTATATTGGGAACAAGCTAAAATGGGACTATACTCATTTTAGTGTTCTTAAGTTCATTTACTCCGTCCACTTTGCTTATGCATATATCGACACTCTGCCAAAACATAGCCTTAAATTAATATATTATTTAGTAATACTTTTACTTAGGTTGTTTAATGTATTGTTAAAGTTATCTAAAGAATCTGATTGAACATCTAATTTAGACGCAATTTCTTGAGTTAATTCAGAATTTTTTCTTGCAATATCATTTACTTTTTCAACACAATTAATAACATCATCTTTTTTATTTGAAGCAGTTGTAAGATTTCCTATACAAGTTGTAATTTCATCAATAGTTTCTTCTATAGAAGATTTAATATTATTAAAACTACCTTTTGTAGCATTTAATGAAGTATGTTGAACAGCTAAAGCGGAATTTCCAGAATTCATAGCTTCTGATGCTTGAATTATATCTGTTTTAATTTCTTCTAATATATCTGTTATACTTTGAACCGCTAATTTTGAGTTTTCTGCAAGTTTTCTTACTTCACCAGCAACAACTGAGAATCCCTTACCAGCTTCACCAGCTCTTGCAGCTTCTATTGCAGCATTTAATGATAAAAGATTTGTTTGACTAGCTATTTGACTGATAGAATCAGTTATCATATTTACAGATTCTAATTTACTAACTAAAGCATTTATAGTTTTAGTTGAAACTGTAAACATATGTTGTAATTCATTTAATGATGTATCTAAATTTTCAATTGATACAATTCCATTATCAGCGACTTTATCTGTATCTAATACTTGTCCATGAACATTAGCAACATTTAATGCTAATTCTTCCATATTAGATCTAAAATCATGTAATAAATCTGTTGCATGGTTTGCTTCATGATTTTCAGACATTGATAAGTTTGCTAAATGTGATACTGATGAATTAATATCGTTAATAGAGTTATGAATTTTAGAACTTTCAATTTTTAATTCAGAAAGACCTGTACCTATTTTACTAATTTCTGAATTATCATTAGTTTGTGGTAAAGTGATATTTTGTGTATTTTCTAAAGTCTTATCTTCTGTATATCTTTTGTTTTGAAAAAATCCCATAAGATTTTATCCCCCTTTATTTATAGTTCTAAAGTCTTTAATTATATTAATTATCGTTTGCTTTTATTAAATCTCGACCATTTCTAGCTAATTCTTTTATTTTATATGAAGCCCCAATAGTTGTTATAGCTTTAGAATACCATATAAGGGCCTCTGAATCGTTACCAAGTCGTCTATTTAGTTCTCCTAAAATATACATTGTAGAATCACGTTGAAGACCATACATGGGAAATGATTCTACAATGTATGCTTCATTAAAACCTTTTAATGCTTTTTCTAAAAAATGCAATTCATTTTGTATATCACCTAAAAGTCTATACATCCAAGCAATTTTTAAAGAAATCATAGCTTTGTTGCTATAATTAGAGTTTAATATTACAGAAGTCACTAATGCAAGTTTATAACGCTCAACAGCAATACTTGCAGTAATTATATCTGGATAATCTCTAGGTTTCCATAAAGGTTTTATCTTTTCTAAAACAATTTCTTTCTGATGTTTTTTTATCTTAAAAAAATCTATTTTCATAGAAGCATATCCGCAATTGTTACAAATCCATATATCATAAAAATAAGGATTTGGTGAAGAATATCTTATGAAAAAATCAGAATCTTTAGATAGTATCCTTGGCGAATTAACTTTCACAGCATTAACTTTAAATTTAAATTCACATATAGGACAATGCACTTGCTTTAGAAATAAATGTTTTCTTATTTCTGCCTCACACACTTTATTTCACCTCAATATAAATTACATGTCAAATTATAATTTACTTTTATTAAATTTATAATTTTAACCATTAAATTATACCACAATATACTATTAAAAAAAATAATTCTAATTAGATAAATAATTACACATAATCTAAAGTTTTTGATATAATAAATATGAATGATATTTAAAAGGATGGTATTTATGGCAATAAACGATTGGAAAAGTTTTTTAATGCCGTATGAGCAAGCAGTAGAGGAACTTAAGGTAAAATTAAAGTCTATAAGAAAAGAATATAGAAGAAAAAATGAATATTCACCGATAGAGTTTGTTACTGGCAGAGTAAAAGAAGTTTCTAGTATATTAGAAAAAGCTAATAAATTTGAAATACCTATAGATCAAGTTAGATATGAATTAGAAGACATAGCTGGAATAAGAATAATGTGTCAATTTGTAGATGATATAACTAAAGTTGTAGAATTATTGCGTGGAAGAAAGGACATGCAAATTCTTTATGAAAAAGACTATGTTAGAAATGTAAAAGAAAGTGGTTATAGAAGCTACCACATGATAATAAAATATCAAGTAAATATGGCAGAAGGACCAGTAGATATTCTTGCAGAGTTCCAAATTAGAACTTTGGCTATGAATTTTTGGGCTACTATTGAACATTCGCTTAATTATAAATATAAACAAAACATACCTACTCAGTTGAAAGAAAAACTTAAAAGTTCAGCTGATGCAGCTTTTAAATTAGATGAAGAAATGCTACAAATAAAAGATGAAATAAAAGATGCCCAAAAGCTTTTTGAAGTGAAATCTAGCATAATTTCAAATATTATGAACTCTTTATTGACTTTAAGCTCATTAGGTAAAGAAGCAGAAGCAGCAAGACATGAAAAGACTTTAAATAAACTTATTCAATACGGAGAAATTTGGGAATTGGATAACTTGTTATTTTATGTTAAAAAAGATGTTGAAAAATATAGAGAATAATATTAAAGCTATGTTTGATAGTATATCAAACATAGCTTTAATAATAGGTAAAATTTCAAAAGAAAGGATTATATAATCATGATAGGAAAAGAATTAATGAAAAAGTTAAAAGAAAATCCAGAATATATTAAAGAAATTAGATATATAGATGATGAGCTTAATTTATTTATAGTTAAAAATAATGCAAATAATATAAAATATATTGAAAATCCAAGTAAAGAAGTGCAGTTAGAAGCAATAAAAGGTAGTCCTTTATCAATACAATATATTGATAATGTCTATGAAGATGTTGGAGCTATATGTGTAAAAGCATTATGGAATTCATTAAAATATATAAAAAATCCAACAGAAAAAATAATAAGAGAAGCTATTAATACTAAGGGATGGGCAATTCAATTTATAAAAAATCCATCTGAAGAATTGAGAATTTTAGCTGTTGAAAGAGATTTTGATGCTATTAAATATATAGAAAATCCGTCA
Organism: Clostridium sp. ZBS15; assembly: GCF_023845705.1. Lineage (NCBI taxonomy): Bacteria > Bacillati > Bacillota > Clostridia > Eubacteriales > Clostridiaceae > Clostridium > Clostridium sp. ZBS15. Next base: position 13,957 of record NZ_JAMQHY010000046.1, on the reverse strand, counting down.
GAAGAAGTACAATTAACAGCTATTAAAAATTATTATTCGGCAATTAGGTATATAAAAAACCCAACTTTAAATGCAAAATTAGCAGCTATTGCATCACATGAGGAAGGAATAAATTATATTTCTAATTATGATTTAGATGAAGTAAAATTATTTATTTATAAAAATATAAATGTTGTTAAATATATTTATGAAAATATAGATATAGATTTAGTTATAGAAGTTCTAATGGATAAGATAAAAAATGAAAATATAGAAGAAAAATACATGAGAGACTTTTTAGAATTAGAAATCTTAGAAATGGATAAAGTTAATTTTGTCTGGGAATATGGATCTAAAAATGCAAAGAAAATATTAGTTGATTATAAATTATCTATGTAATGTTAAGCTATATAAATGAGATGAGAATTATAATTAATTTTAAGTAATAAAAAATATTACATGCAATAAAGGGGGAAGATATTTTGAATTATACAGAAACTTTAAAAACAGCTGATTTAGTTATGAATTCAAAGGATGTACCATTAATAATTGGAGAAAGTGGAATAGGAAAAACATCATTAGTTAGAGAGATAGCTAAAAATGATAATTATTCATTAGTTACTATAGACGCAAATCTTTTAAAAGAGGGAGAAATAGGGGGATTGCCTGTAGTAGAAAATAGGGAGGTAGTGTATGCAACACATAATAAGTTGATAGAGGTAAAAAATTTATTATGTAAAGATGATATAAATGGGGTTATATTATTTATTGATGAATTAAATAGATGTGACCATGCAGTTTCACAGGAACTTATGAACCTTATATTAAACAGAGAGATAAATGGTTATGTTTTAGATGAAAGAGTGAAAGTTATTGCAGCTATGAATCCATCAAATAAATATGATGGATTTTCAGACAGTCAATATGAAGTCGTAGATATGGATCCAGCTCAAGAAGATAGATTTGTATGGTTAGAAATGCAATCTGACGTAAAGGAATGGATAAAATGGGGAATGAGTACAGATGGGAATATTCATGAACACATAATAGAATTTATATCTACATTTCCTCAATACTTACATACGCCAAACTCAATGGAAAGCATAAAAGCAACTCCAAGAAGCTGGCATAGAATATCTAAAGCTTATGAGGTGTATTTAAATAACAAGGATAAATATGATTTTAATATATTTTTAAATACAGTGAGAGGAAATGTTGGATCTAACATATGTAATGATTTTGCTGATTTTATACTTCATATAAGAAAACCACTGATCAAAGTTGAAGAGTTATTTGAAAATGAAATTTTAAGTTTTGATTTAAAGGAAAAGTTAGAAAATGAAAATCACTCAAGATTATATATATTAGCTAAAAATGCAATCTTATTTGTAGAAAGAAATTCTTCAGAAAAGAATTTAATATTATTTTCAAAGGTGTTAGATTTATATCCTAGAGATTTAAGACTTGGAATAATGAAAGAAATTAAGAAAGACCATAAAGATGGGTTATATGAATTGTTATTAAATCAAGATGAATTTATAGAAAGCTTTTTTAACATATTTATCAAATAGCATATTTTCAGTAAAATGTTAATATGTATATAGGTAAAGCTTAGCAGAGTAGTTAAGTTTAAATATTAAGTATAGTTGCATTAAATAGACATGAATACAATCGAAAGGAGGAGTTAGGTGGATTTTAATAATAAAAAAGAAGAACTTTTAAAAAAAGCGTATAATATAAAAAGTATTGATGAATTTGATAATATGTATATAAAGAGTTTCTTCGAATTAGTTGAAGAGGTTATTCTTGATTTATTAGAAAGTGAAGATTCATTTTTTGGTCAATTTATGTTAAGAGTAAAAAGGCAAATAAGAATTGAGTTGAAATCACCTATAGCTACTATTCCTAAAAGAAGTGGATTTAACATGTACTTTAACCCTATATTATTTTTACAGTGTGAAAAGAAAGAAATGTCAGCATTATTTAAGCATGAGATTTATCATATAATGTATTCACATTTTTCTAGAGAGAGAAAAATGAAAGAAAGATTAAGTAAAGAAGCTATAAATACTGCACTAGATATTTCGATAAATCAATATATAAAAAATCTTCCACCTTGGAGTAAAAAGATTAATTCTATAAATATGGAATATAATTTAAATTTAAAAGAAGATAGAAGTGCAGAAGAATATGCAGAGGAAATTTATAAATCAATTAAGTCAAGAATAAAGGACCCTAAAATTGACAAAGAAGAGTCATTAGATGAAATTAATTTAGAGAATGCTCATGATATATGGGAAGAAATAGATATATCTCAAGAAGACATTGAAAGTTTAACGAAGAAAACAGCAGTTAGCATATGTGATAAAAATATGCCAAGTGATATTGAAGACATAATTTTAGCTTATAGTGAAAACGCAGAGATATCTTGGCAAAGAATATTAAAAAATTTATTACCATCTGTAAAAAATGGATATAAAAAAACTACAACTAGAAGAAATAGGAGGCAACCTAATAGATTAGATTTGAGAGGAAGATTACCAAAAAATAACTCAAAATTAATAGTTGCAATTGATATAAGTGCAAGTATGAGTGATGATACTTTACATAAAATTTTGGTTGAAATATTAGAGATTAGTAAAACTATAAATAATGATATAATAATAATAGAATGTGATGATACCATTAAAAGAGTATACAAATTACGAAGTCCAAAAGATATAAAAAAGAGAAGTGAAAATAATGGATCAACTGCCTTTACTCCGGTATTTAGATATATATTAGAAAATAATTTAAGAAATGCTGTATTAATTTATTTTACAGATGGTGTAGGAGAAAAGGAATTAGATATAAAGCCGTTGAATAAAAGAATAATATGGGTGTTAATTGGTTCAGAAGAATTCTCATTAAAAAATCATTATGGAACAGTAAAGAGAATAAGCAGTGATAAGGAAGAAAAAGTTGAAGGAAATATTGGGTTACGTATGGTTAATTCAGTAATACATGATTGGGCTAGATAACAAGTAAGTAATTAAAATGACCTGTTTAAGCAGATTATTGATATGTGCATAAGCAATTAAGGAGGGGAAGTGTGAGTAAAAAATTTAAAGTAAGAGATTATGCGATTATTATAACTGTATTATTTGCTATTAGTTTAATAATAAATATTTTTAGCTATGTTAATATAAGAGATTATAAATATAGAATTGGTAGGGAATCTCAACTTAATATCGAAGATATAAGACAAAGAAATGAAAGCAACATGGACATTCTTAATATGAGCATAGATCAAGGGTGCATAAAAAATGAAGAATTATTAAAGCTCTATAAGAATTATGAAATTATTGCAAATGATACAATAGAATTATGGGAACAGTATAGGGAATATAAAGCAAACAGTTTTTCAATATTTTCTAAAAAAATAGAAACTAAAAAAATAATACAAAATGAAGTACATGGCAGAATAAAAGAATATATGTTTATTGTATTAAATGAAGCTATGAAAAATAGAGAATCTGGTTTAATATTAAATGAAAATTATTTGGATGATTTTGTTGTTATGAAGGAGTTAGCAGAAAAAATATATCATTATTTTGAAGAGTTTAATTCTACAAAATTGTCAAATTTTACTGGAGTAGATAGAGAAAAGAAAAGTATTAGAAATAATTATTGGATTGATATGTTACAAGGGATATATGATATTAGTGATGAGTATTCGAATATTCAATTGAGTGTAAGTAATATTGAAAATGTTAATAATATAGATATTATTAACGAAGGTAAATAAAAAAATACAACTACTTAATTTAAGTAGTTGTATTGTATATATTAGTGACATCCACTACATGAACCACCACAGCCTCCAGCAGGAGCTATAACTGGTTTTAAGGTAAGACCTCTACCTTCATTTTCATTAGTAGAAAGTATTATAAAGCCACCAAATTCTTCTATTAAAGTTTTTTCCATGATGAAAGATACATCATTTACTTTTTCTACAACATCAGTATCAGTAGCTTGAGATACTGAGATATTAAATATTGGACCGCTACAAGCAGCACCAGCAAAATTTATTCTAATATTAAAATCAGATATGTTATTATCATCTAAAAAACCTTTGAATTCATTATAAGCTTCTTCGCTTATAGTAATGTTTTTCATATAAATCACCTACTTAAATTAAAATGATTAACAAAAATGTTAATGAATTAAGTATATCATACAAGATACAAAATAAAAAGATTATAAATCATATAAAATATAGTTTGGAGGTATAAAGTATGATATAATTTATCAGTAATTTATCTCTTTAAAGTATTAAGGTTAAAATTTATAATTTTAAGTATTAAAAGGGTTTATATTATTAATAATAATTTATATAATAAGTTTTATATTAGTTTTAGAAGGGAAAAATTTATGAAACCGTATAATAAAGATTTTATAGTAAAAGAAGTACAAGAATATAATTCTCTTATAAATGAATGTACCCTTGACTGTTATTCTATAAAAAAGAAAAGTAGTAAGGGAATAAAACTTCAAGGATATATGTATGAAAATACAGAAGAATATGATTTACCTATAATACAATTATTAAAAGATGATAAAAGCCTTATGCGTATTACACCAAAAGAAATAGAAAGTTCTTATCAAGCAATAAAATTTGCTAAAGGTAAAGTAGGAATTGTAGGTCTTGGTCTTGGATACGTAGTGGATAAGATTGCAAAAAAAACTAAGGTAAATCAAGTTATAGTATATGAAATTAGTGAAGAAGTAATAGAAATGTATAAGAAAAACTTTGGAGAAAATAAAAAAGTTAAGATTATACATGGAGATGCATTTAAAGCAAAACCAGAAAAATTCGATTTTTTCTATGTTGATATATATGAATATAAATTGGAATTAAAAGTAGTAGAAGACTATAATACATTTAATAAATTACATGAAATAGAAGAATATTCATTTTGGGGAATGGAGCATTTTCTTTTAAGTTGTAATTATGAAGAAGTTTTATGGGTATATATTCCAGAAAATTGGATTGAAATGAGTAAAAATTTATATGTATCTCTTGATACATCAGGGTATATAAAGAACTATAAACAATTAGAAGAAGATAAAGTAAGAGATGTACTTAAAGAATTTAAAAAAATTTTAAATAACGATATAGAAATATAATTATTATAAAAATATATTTTAATATCACAAAAAAATCTATGTATACTTCATTATTAAAAAGATATGAATTATACATAGGTTTTTTTATTACTTTTATTTTTAAAATTAAAGATAAAGTGAGATTTATTTCTATAATTATCTTTATAATGAAATATTTTGTTGAATTATAAGGGATATAATGTTATCATATTTAGTGTTTAACAAAATATGAATGATAATAGCACACTTATTGAAAAATAAGGTCGCAAAGCTTATGAGTCTAAGGAAAATTTATTTTCTATGATCGTCAGGTTGCCAAAATACAGTTAATTTACAATTGTATAATTTAAAATTTTGGTGTCTATGAATTCATAGATACTTTTTTATTATTTAGGAATTCATATTATGCACCATTATTTCTGCACTACGTTTGAAAAGAGTACATAGCTAAAAAATCGACGTTCCACAGTCTCTTAGCGATTTTTTTGTTTTAGTAGATTAAAGTGTTAGCAACTTAAAATTAATATAAATTGAAAGGTAATTTAATGAATGCAAAAGAAAAAATGGATGATTAACTTTTAAGAATACGTTTTATATAAAAATACAAAAGAAAACTAATAATTTTACAAGGGGGTGTATTTAAAGAGTTTTTTGTTATTACAAATAAGAAAATCATTTTAAGGGTAAGGAGAAAATACTTATGAAGAAAATAGATGAACTATTACAACAGATAGAAGATATTATTCAATATGGAATAGATAAAGATGGAATGATAAAAATTTTAAAAATTTTAAATTGTTCTATTCCATTTGAAATATTAGATGAAATTAAATTATATGGAGATTATTTACCTAAAGTTGCGGAAAATGGAATATCGGAGGAGAAAAGATATTTACATTTTTTATGGGATGTATTGGACAAGTCACCCATGTGTCTTATAGCTAATTTTGCAATTCCTTATAGAAGGATTTTAGCTAAAAAATTATTTAAATCTTGTGGAGAAAATTTTATAGCTGAAGAAAATGTTAGATTTAATGTACCAGATAATATTGAATTTGGTGATGATGTATTTATTAATAGAGGAACTTTTATAGATTCAAAAGGAGGAATTAAAGTTGGAAATTTTGTTGGCATAGGTGAGGGGGTAACTATACTTACTCATTCTCATAAAGAAGATAATCATTCTTTTAGAGAATATAGCGAGGTAGTAATAGAAGATTATGCAAAAATATATTCTAATTCAACAATACTTCCAGGAGTAAAAATAAAAACAAAAGGAATAGTTGCAGCGTGTTCTTTAGTTAATAAAGATGTAGAAGAAAATGTGTTAGTTGCAGGAGTTCCAGCAAAAGAATTTAGAAAAAGAAATACTTTTAATAAAGATAAAAATGAATTAAATCATGTATGGCTTCACAATAAAAGCTTTCAAAAATAAATAGTGATTTTTGAATCAAATGCTACATTTTAAAATAGATATTATTAGGAGGGTAATCATGAAGAAAAATATTAATCTTGATTTTAAGAAAACATCTGTAAAATCTAAATTAATGTTAATAATCATACCAATAGTTGCTGTTGGATTATTATTACTAACATCAATAACATATGGTTCTGCAAAAAATATGATAGAAAAAGAATTAGTTAATCTTATGTCAGAAAGGGAAGCAGAGGCTGTAAATAATATTGACACTTGGTTGAATTCAAGACTTTCAGAAGTAAAGGAAGTAGCTCAAAGTCCTATATTAGAGCGTGTTTTAGAGATTAATCCAGACTTGAACTTAGAAAATAATGATGAATCTATAGCTCTTATAGACCAGTTGAATTTATCACGTTGGACTTTTGTTAATAATACATATCCTAATGAATATGCAGCTTTACATATTTTAAATGGAATTTCAGCAAATGAATGGAAAAGTATAGAGAATTCAAATAAGCTTTTTGCAAGATATTATAATGTAAATGCAGATGAGTGTAAAACTTCTCCATGGGCTAAAGCGGCTTTAGAAGAAAGTTTTAAAAAGTTTTCTGATAATAATGGTCCTTATGATATAATTTTAAATCCTACATATTCTGAAGCATATAAGAGAAATGTTGTTATGATGATTGCTTGGAAGAAGGATGAAATGGGAGAGGCTAAAATAGGGGCAGCATCTAGCTTAGCTATAGAAGTAGTAGAAAATAAAGTAAAAGAATTAAAATATGGAGAAAAAGGATATGGAATGTTAATAGCAGATAATGGGACATTTATATCACATCCAAATCAAGAATATGTTATGAAAGAAAATATAAATACACTAGAAGATAAGGAAATGCTAAAGTTATCATCTGCTATAAAATCACAAGATAAAGGTATAATTAAATTGGGTATGGGCACTGGAAAGAAGCTAGCATTTTATCATAAAGTACCTGTTACTAATTGGATGGTAGTGAATGTAGTATATGAAAGTGAACTTTTCTCAATTTGTACTAAACTATTAATATTAATGCTAATAATAGCAATATTAATTATAATAGCAGTTATTTTAACAATATATAAGTTTTCAACTAATATGCTTAAACCATTAACAAATATAAGTATATTTGCTGATGAAGTAGCAGCTGGTAATTTAAGTGCAAATATAAATATTAATTCAGATGATGAATTTGGAAAAGTTGCTAAAGCATTAAATAATACAGCTCAATATTTAAAAATTTATATTTCTGAAATAGATGAAGTACTAGGAAGTATTTCTAATGGAAACATTAATGTAAATGTAGAAGGTGAATATAAAGGTGATTTTGTAGGTATAAAAGAATCTTTAATAAAAATAGTATCATCATTAAATAATACATTTACTCAAATAAGAGAAGCAACACAACAAGTTTCTAGTGGATCTCAGGAGGTAGCTTCAGTAGCTCAAGTATTAGCACAAGGAGCATCTGATCAAGCAAGTTCAATAGATGAATTAACAGCATCAATTGGGGATATTAATGAACAATTAAAAGGTACAGCTAAGCATGCAAATGGAACTAATGAAATTGTAAATCAATTAGTTACATATATTGAAGATAGTAACAAACAAATGGAAGATATGTTAAGTGCTATGAGCAATATTGATGTTTCATCTAAAAATATACAAAATATAATAAAAACAATAGCTGATATAGCTGAACAAACTAATCTATTAGCTTTAAATGCAGCAATAGAAGCAGCAAGAGCAGGGGAAGCTGGTAAAGGATTTGCAGTTGTTGCAGATGAAGTAAGAATGCTAGCAGAACAAAGCTCACAAGCAGTTAAGAGAACAACAGAACTTATTAAGAACTCAATAGAATCTGTAAATGAAGGTAAAGTAATAGCAGATAATACAGCAAGCTCATTAAAAGAAGTTGTAGAACACACTAAAGGAGCAACTGAATTAGTTGTTAATATAGTTAATTTAGCAGAAGAACAATCAGAATCTCTTAATAAGATAAATGAAAGAATAGAAGATATAGCTAATGTAATTCAATCTAATTCATCAATAGCAGAAGAAAGTACAGCTGCTAGTGAAGAATTAACAGCACAAGCAGAAAGCTTAGATTACATGGTTGCACAATTTGAATTAAAAGAAGATTAGTATATTCTGTGTTTTAACAGACAAGTTTATATATGCATAAGCAAAGTGGACTAAGTAATTGAACTTAGGAATACTAAAATGAGTATAGTCCAATTTTAGCTTGCTCTCAATGTAAAATTAAGACAAGCAGTANNATTACAATGCCACTTTACATATTGCATATATCAACTTTATTTAAAACACAGAATATTTTTTTATGAAATTTAGTGCATTAAGAATTTGCAAATATAAGAAAAATAAATGAATCAGGTTGCAAAAGGAAACTCGACTCCTGTTTAGTCGTTGAGTAAGTTCGAGGAACGAAATATTAAGAGTTCTAAAAAGAAAATTCCAATGCCACTACGCTAATATACTATAATATTACCTCTGTTAAAACACAGAATATTTTTTTATAAAATTGAGACAAGCGGTAAATGTGGTTATTAACAAAGAAATTTAACGTTGCTAAGTAAGTTGGAAAAGGCAAATATAAAAAAATAGTATCAAGAAGAAGTTATATTCTCAGGATACTATTTTTTTATTGAAATTATATAATTCTAAAAAGAAGGATATAATTAAATTTTCTATTTTACAACTATATTAACAAGTCTGCCTTTTATAACAATTACTTTTATTATATTTTTACCTTCAGTAGTTGCTTTTATAGTTTCGTTTTCTAATGAAGCTTTCTTTATGCCTTCTTCATCTAAGTTTGATGGTATCATAATTTTAGCTTTTATTTTACCATTAACTTGAATAGCTATTTCAACTTCATCTTTAATTAAAGCAGCTGGATTAAATTCAGGCCATTTTTCATTAAATATAGTTGAGTTATGACCTAATAAGTTCCAATGTTCTTCAGTAAAGTGAGGGGCAAATGGTGCTAATAATTTTAAGAAATCTACTACAGTTTCTTTTAAGAATGTAGGATTTTTAGTATCAGCTTGAATATATTTATGAATAGCATTTGTAAATTCCATAAGTCTTGCTATTGCAGTATTAAATTGCATTTTTTCTGCATCTTCGCTAACACCTTTAATAGCTGTATGTCTCCAGAAGTTTAAGTCTTTTTCTTCAGAATCCATAGTAGTCTTAATATTTTCTGAAGCATTAATGATATCTCTGCATGATTCTAAAGTTCTTTCAATTCTATCTACAAATCTAGCAACAGATTTAACTCCATCATCACTCCATGCACCACCTTCAACATATGCGAAACCGAACATTAAATACATTCTAAATACATCAGCACCAAATTCTTTAATATAGTCATCTGGAGAGATTGTATTTCCTTTTGATTTACTCATTTTTAATCCGTCTGGTCCTAAGATTAATCCTTGGTGAGTTAAGCTTAAGAATGGTTCATCAAATTTTAAGTATCCCATATCTCTCAATGCTTTAGTTATAAATCTTGCATATAATAAATGCATACAAGCATGCTCTGGTCCACCAACATATTTATCTACAGGTAACATTTTATTTATTAATTCAGGATCAAAAGGTGCATCAGTATTTTTGTTATCAGGGTATCTTAAATAATACCAAGAAGAACATACAAATGTATCTAAAGTATCCGCTTCTCTTTTTGCAGGTTTACCACAGTGAGGACAAGTAGTATTTATAAATTCTTCACATTTTCCAAGTGGTGATTTACCATCTGGAGTAAACTCAACATTATAAGGAAGTTCTACTGGTAAGTCTTTTTCAGGAACTGGAACTATTCCGCATTCATCACAGTATATAACTGGAATAGGAGCTCCCCAGTATCTTTGTCTTGAAACTAACCAATCTCTTAATCTGAAGTTAACCTTCATTTGTCCTAATTCATCTTTTTCAAGTTCACTAACAATAGCTTTTTTAGCTTCATCTGTAGTTAAACCATCAAATTTTCCTGAATTAACAAGTATTCCATGCTCACAGAATGGAAGTTCTGGTTCATCACCTTGTTTATTAGTAATAACTCTTTCTATTGGTAAATTAAATTTACTTGCAAATGCGAAATCTCTTTCGTCATGTGCTGGAACTGCCATAACACAACCAGTACCATATGTAGCTAATACATAGTCAGCAATCCATACAGGAACTTCTTTTCCATTTATAGGGTTTATGGCGTATGAACCAGTAAATACACCAGTTTTTTCTTTTGATGATGATTGTCTTTCTATATCAGATTGTTTACTTGCATCTTCTTTATATGCTTCAACAGCGTCCTTATATTCTGGAAGAGTTAATTCGTTAACTAATTTATTTTCAGGTGCTAATACAACATAAGTTACACCATTTAAAGTATCAACTCTTGTAGTAAATACATCAAACTTTAAGTCAGAATCCTTAACTTTAAATGTAACTTGTGCACCATATGATCTTCCAACCCAATGTTTTTGCATAGATTTAGTTTTTTCTGGCCAATCTAATCCATCTAATTTGTCTAATAATTCATCAGCATAATCAGTTATTTTGAAGAACCATTGAGTTAAATCTTTCTTTTTAACTTCAGAATCACATCTTTCACATAAGCCATCAACTACTTGCTCATTAGCTAAAACTGTATTACAAGATGGACACCAATTAACAGGTGCTTTTTTTCTGTAAGCTAATCCTTTTTCATAAAGTTTTAAGAATAACCATTGAGTCCATTTATAGTAATCAGGTGAACAAGTAACAACTTCATTTTCCCAATTAAACATAGCACCCATAGATTTTAATTGTTTTTCCATAGTTTCAATATTTTTAAATGTAGAATCTTTAGGATGTATACCTGTTTTTATTGCATAATTTTCAGCAGGTAACCCAAAAGCATCGAAACCCATTGGTTGGAATACGTTATAACCTTGCATTCTTTTTAGTCTTGCCCATGAATCAGTTGGCCCATAGTTAAACCAGTGACCAGCATGTAATTGAGCTCCTGAGGGATAAGAGAACATTTCAAGTGTATAAAGTTTCTTATCTAAATTTTCTGGGTTAAATTTGTAAGTTTCATTTTCTTCCCAAATCTTTTGCCATTTTTCATCGATTTTAGTACTATAATTTTCCATAATTAACCTCCAAAATAACAATGGACAATGAACAATGAACAATAGACAATGAAGGATTATATTTCTTAAGAAATATGTACAATTAAAAAATTGTAAGCTTTCTCTTTCAATGTCAATTGTAGATTGTAAATTATCAATTGAATTAATTTATTGTATAAAAAAAAGCTCTCATCTCTAAAATTAAGAGACGAAAGCAAAATTCCGCGGTACCACTCTTATTAGAAGAAAAAATATAATTTAATCTTCTCGCTTGATATATTTAACGGATAGTTACCCGTACTTGTTTTTAACAAGTAAGCTCGTAGACAAGTTCATAATAATGTAACACTATTTCACACCATACAATAGCTCTCTAAAAGATACATTTTATTATTACTACTTCTATTCACAGCAAAATATAAAATTTAGCAATATTATATATTAAAATTTGTAAAAAAGCAAGAAGACATATTAATTATAAATAAAAATACTAATCCTATTTTGACTAAGAAAATTGAATTCACATGAGTTTTCTGTTAAAATCGTTACATTCGTACAAAATTGTTACTTATATTTAGGAGGTTTATATAAATGAATGAAAAAATAATAATTGGGGGTACATTTGCATTATATTTGGTAGTAATGTTATGTATAGGCCTACATTTTTATCGTCGAACTAATAATTTATCAGATTATACATTAGGTGGAAGAAAACTTGGATATTGGGGAAGTTCTATAAGTGCACAAGCTTCGGACATGAGTGGCTGGTTATTACTTGGACTTCCAGGAGCAGCTTTTTTAACAGGTTTATCAGGATCTGTATGGATGGCTTTAGGACTAGCTATTGGAACATATTTGAATTGGAAAATAGTTGCTAAAAGACTTAGAGTAGATACTCAAAAATATTCAGATTCAATAACAGTACCATCTTATTTAGAAAATAGATTTAATGATAAATCAAGAACATTAAAATTAATTTCTTCGTTATTCATACTTGTATTTTTTATACCATATACTGCCTCAGGATTTGTGTCAGGAGGAAAATTATTTACAACAGTTTTTGGAACCCCATATATAGTTTCTGTTATAATATGTGGATTAGTTGTTGTAAGTTATACTTTTTTAGGAGGATTTATGGCTGTATGTTATACAGATATAATTCAAGGGTTATTAATGTTTTTTACATTACTTGTATTGCCTATAATAGTTATAGTAGAAGCTGGTGGAGTAGGAAATATATTATCAACTTTTGATCCATCACTTTTAAATCCATTAGATATTGGTTTTATAACTGGATCAAGTAGTGGAACTATAGGAATGGCAGTTGTGGGAATTATTTCATCTCTTGCATGGGGGCTTGGATATTTTGGACAACCTCATATTATTACAAAGTTTATGGCTATAGAAAATCCAGAAGAAATTAAAATTTCAAGAAGAATAGCTACAGTTTGGGTTATAATAACACTTTTAGCTTCAACTGGTATAGGTCTTGTTGGACATTATTATTTCCCTAACTTAACAGGTGCGGATTCTGAAACTATATTTATTTTATTAGTTCACAAATGTGTTCCATTAATATTTATTGGAGTATTATTATCAGCAATATTAGCTGCAATTATGAGTACAGCTGATTCTCAACTTTTAATTATATCTTCTACAATTTCAGAGGATATTTACAGATCTATTATTAAGCCAAAAGCTTCAGATAAAGAGCTTATAGGAATTAGTAGATTGTCGGTATTAGTTGTAGCTCTTATAGCATTTTGTATTTCACTTAATCCAGATAGTTCAGTTTTAAAACTGGTATCATATGCATGGGCAGGGTTTGGATGTGCCTTTGGCCCCGTAATTTTATTATCACTATTCTGGAAAAATATCACTAGAAATGGTGCGGTATCAGGTATGTTAATTGGTGGGATTACATCAGCAATTTGGCCAATATTTAAAAACTATTTTTCAGCACCAATATTTAATCTTTATGAAATTGTACCGGGATTTTTATTAGCTTTAATTGCTATATATGTTGTTAGTAATTTAGATATGAAAAAGCACAAAGTAAAATAGTACATATTTTTAATGTCAACTCACCTATTGCATATATTAACACATATTTAAAATATAGCTTAATAAAATCATAGTGTTTGCTTAACCTATGTTTTTATTGAAAGATATTAAGAAAATTCTCGGAATTAATATATTGATTTTGAGAATTTTTTTATTCTTTAGGAATTTATATTATTA
>NZ_JAMQHY010000045.1:0-2996 GCF_023845705.1 Clostridium sp. ZBS15 | reverse complement strand
GCAGTAATAGTTGGTACAGGTTTTATTGGGTTTGAAATGGTTGAAAATTTAATTGAAGAGAAATTAAATGTGACAATACTTGAAAAAGCAAATAAAATAACACCAAATTTAGATGAAGATATGGCACAGTATTTAGAGAATACATTAAAGAGGAAAGATGTAAAAATTATTAAAGATACTGATATTAGTGAAATTTCAAAAGAAAAAGTAATACTTGCAGATAAAACTGTTTTAGATAGTGATATGGTTATTATGGCTACAGGGGTTAGACCTAATGTAGACTTAGCTAGAGAATGCAAAATAGAAATAGGCATTACAGGGGCAATAAAAGTAGATAATAGAATGGAAACAAATATTAAAGATATTTATGCTTGTGGGGATTGTATAGAAACTTTTTCTTTAATAACAGGAAAATCAATATATAGACCACTAGGATCTACTGCAAATAAAACTGGAAGGATTGCAGGTGATGCTTTAACTGGAGGAATTTTAAGATATAAAGGCAACTTAGGCACAGGAATATTTAAATTGTTTGATATGACTATTGCAAATACAGGTTTATCTGAAAAAGAAGCGTTGTCTGAAGGATATGATATAGTTGTATGTCACAATATAAAACCAGATAAACCATCATATTTTCATGGCAAGGAAATGGTTATAAAAGCAATTGCAGATAAGAAAACTGAGAAAATTCTAGGTGTGCAAATAATAGGTTATGAAGGGGTGGATAAGAGAATTGATGTATTTGCAACATTGATTACTTATGGTGCAAAGGTAGATGAATTATTCCATCTTGACTTAGCATATGCACCACCATTTTCTACTACAAAAGATCCAGTTCATTATACAGGAATGATTTTAGATAATGTAATAAACAATAGAAGACCTATTATAACTAGTAGTGAACTTGAAAACTTAACTAAAAAGGGAGAAAAAGTTCAAATAATAGATGCAAGAGTACCTAAGCAATATGATGAAGCTCACGTTTGTAATGCAGAAAATATGCCTCATAGTAGTTTAAGAGATGATTTAGCTAAGTTAGATAAAGGAATTACTACTGTAACTTATTGCAATAAAGGTGTTACAGGAAATGCAGCACAGAACATTTTAATTAATCATGGATTTAAAAAAGTATATAATTTATCAGGTGGTAACAAATTTTATAAGGAATCAAAAATAAAGAAAGTAAATAATAAATAGGGGGAAAGACATATGTCAGAAAATAAAGGAAAAGGGTTAGGTGTATTTGAAAAATATTTAACATTATGGGTAGCAGCATGTATTGTTGTTGGAATTGCGGTAGGAAAATTTTTACCTATAATACCAGATACACTAAATAAATTTGAATATTATAATGTATCAATTCCAGTTGCAATATTAATTTGGCTTATGATATATCCAATGATGTTAAAAATAGATTTTACAAGTATAGTTAATGCTAGTAAAAAACCAAAGGGACTTATATTAACTTGTGTAACAAATTGGCTTATAAAACCATTTACAATGTATGCAATTTCATGGTTCTTTTTTTACATTGTATTTAAAAGTTTTATACCAGTAAATCTTGCTAAAGAATATTTAGCAGGAGCAGTATTACTTGGAGCAGCGCCATGTACAGCAATGGTATTTGTATGGAGTCATTTAACAAAAGGAGATGCAGCCTATACTTTAGTTCAAGTTGCAGTTAATGATTTAATAATTTTAATTGCATTTGCACCAATAGTAGCATTTTTACTTGGCGTTGGTAATGTAACTGTACCAATGGGAACATTACTTCTTTCAACAGTACTATTTGTTGTTATTCCGCTAGCTTTAGGATATACAACAAGAACTGTATTAATAAAGAAAAAAGGTGAAGATTATTTTAATAATATATTTTTAAAGAAGTTTGACAATGTAACAATAATAGGATTACTTTTAACACTTATAATATTATTTTCCTTCCAAGGAGATATTATTTTAAATAATCCACTTCATATTTTATTAATAGCAGTACCACTTACAATTCAGACTTTCTTTATTTTTACTATTGCTTATGTTGGAGCAAAATTACTTAAACTTCCTCATAACATTGCAGCACCAGCAGGAATGATAGGTGCAAGTAATTTCTTTGAACTTTCAGTAGCAGTAGCTATATCATTATTTGGTTTACAAAGTGGGGCAGCTCTTGCAACTGTAGTTGGAGTACTTGTTGAAGTTCCAGTAATGCTTGCTCTTGTTAAAATAGCTAATAATACTAAGGGGTGGTTTAAGAATAATTAAATAGTATAAAATTTATTAAAATAATTAATAAACTTAAATGTATTTTACTGAAAGATAATAGTATGAATTTATTAGAGATTGTAATTAATTTATGTTAAGAAAAAGAGTATATATTAAATAAATATAAAGGGGCGTTAAATATGAAGTATTATATTATAAGTTATAGTTCACAAATTAGATTTAGTGGAGAAAGAGTTTTTTTTAGTAAAGCTATAGATATTGATCCAGTTGATTATTTAATAAGTATAAAGGAAGAGGAAAATAAAAAGAAAATGAGCCATTATACAGGATTTGTTCTTAATTTCTTCAGTGAAATAAGCAGGGAGCAGTATTTAAAATTAGCAGATAATTAACAAATAAATTAAAAAGACAGATTATTTGGTCTGTCTTTTTAATTAAAGCAATTCTCTGTACAATTTTAGGCAATTAATGTTCTAAATATCTGTATAATGTAGATTTACTAATTCCAGTTTCTTTTTTTATTTCACTTAAACTATATTTTTTACTTTCATACATAACAATAGCACGTTTTACATTCTCATCAGGTTTCTTTGGTCTTCCTGGAGTTACTCCTTTTTGCTTTGCTTCATATAATCCTTTTTTTGTTTTTTCACTTATAACATCACTTTGAAATTTAACAAGATGTTTTATAATTTCAGTAAAAGTATATCCATTCTTATTACTTGTATCAATTTTTTCATTAATAGATTGAAAAAACGCTTCTTTTTTATCTA
>NZ_JAMQHY010000044.1:0-20074 GCF_023845705.1 Clostridium sp. ZBS15 | reverse complement strand
TTCCGGTCTTCGGCACCAAAGACTTAAGTTATAAACTTAAGTCTTTTTTTATGTTTAAAAATAAAAGATATAATAAAAAATCTTATTTTAAGGGTGGTAGTCGCTTTTTTATTCAAAAAGATAACTATGCACAAAGTATTTATGAATTAATAAATGTAAAGTTATATATATTCACAAAAAAATATATTATGAAAAAATAAATCCTCATAAATTTTTAAAAAGCATATTTTAACGACAAATTAATATAAAAATAACATGTTTGCTTTTTATTAAACTAGTCATTATAAAAATAACTATTACTTTAGATATATCAATTTGTTCACATTATTTTATGTAAAAATTTTACAGTTAATATTAAAAAGAAATATAGAATATATTGTCCAACGAAAAATTTTCCAATGTATATTTTATGACATTAATCTTAAATCTTAAGTGATATAATCAAATTACAATATTTGGAAAAAAGAGGAGGGCTATATATGCAATATGAATTGAATATTAATGCATATAAGAATAAAAAAGCTAAAAAAAGCTTTTTATTAAAAATGGAATTATCAAGAATGATATTTATATTAATAGCTGGATTATTGTTATCAAGAGTAACTTTATTATTTAATCAAACAGAAAGTAATGGTATAGCACCATTAGGAATAGCCTATTTAATAGTAATAGGATTAAAGTGTAATAGGAGTAAAACGGCCATGGCTTCAATTGGAGTGCTGTTAGGTTATGTAACTATAAACTCTAAGTTACCAGGTGGAATGGTTTACTTAATTACAGCAGCTGCATTGACATTATATTATGAAGTATTAAATAAATCTGAAAAAAGAAAAAAAGAGTTTGCAAGTTTCTTTATAGTTTTTTTAAGCTTCATAGGTTATGGAATATTTTCTAATAACTATGATTTAGGCGTTAACATAACATTGGCATTAATTAATGCACTTGTGGTATTACCTGTTTACTATATCATTAAGTATTCTTTTAATTGTCTTGATGAAGTTAATAGCAATTACTTTTTTACATCTGAAGAGATAGTAAGTATGGCCATATTATTTTGTTTATTTGTTGCTGGTATAGGAGATATAAGTATAAAGTATTGTTCTCTAAGGAATGTACTAGCTTTATTATTGGTAGTAACAATTGCATACATTGGTGGTGCATCTTATGGTGCGACCATGGGTGTTGCTATGGGAATAATTTTGGGATGTTCATCTAATAATATGATGGCATCAGTAGGGTTTTATGGTGTAGGAGGTTTAGTTATAGGCATATTTAAGGATACTGGTAAAATATTTTCAGTTCTATCCGGAATATTAATTTATTTTGCTTTGGGACTTTATTCAGAAAGTATAAATTCTCAATTTATAATAGAAGTAGGATCTAGCTTAGCAATATTTTTATTTATACCTAAAAATTTATATAACAATATAGAACTTGAAATAAATACTGAAAAGAAACAAGAAAGTATAAACCAAATTCACTTAAATGAATTAAAGGAGGAATTTACGTTAAAGTTAAAGGATCTAAGTTGTGTATTAAATCAGGTATCTAAAACATTAGAAGACATGGATGATAATGATAGACTTTTAATTAAAAATAAAAGTTGTGAATTTGTAGAAAGTTTAGCTGATAGAGTGTGTATAGATTGTGAAAAGAAAAATTCTTGCTGGAGAAGGGATTTTAATAATACTTATAATTCTTTTCAAACTCTTATAAAGAGTGCTGAAGAAGAAAATCCAATATTGCCAAAGGCACTAGAATCTTCATGCGTAAAACATTTTACATTATTAAAAAGTGCACAGGATATAGTGACTAATCATATTGTAAATTCAAATATTAAAGATAGATTTAGTGAAGGGAGACAAATTATATCAACTCATATAAACAATATATCTTATAGTTTAAGTAATGTATTAGATGAATTTAAAAGGGAGGTAACAATTTGTAGCGATTTAGAAAGAATAGTAAAAAGGGGGTTAAATAAAAATTCAGTTGAATATAATGATGTTTTCTGTTATACCGATAGAAATGGAAGGGTAAAAATAAAATTGATAATGAAGGAGTGTGAAAACTGCGAGTATTATGAAAATAAATTAATTCCGTTGCTTAATGAGATAATGCATATTCCTTTATGCATTTTAGATAATGGTTATTTTATAAATAAAGATACAAATACATGTACTTTGTTAATAGAAGAAATGCCTAAATATAATGTTATTTCCTATGGAGCTATGGCTTCTAAGGAAGGAGAAACACATACTGGTGATAGTTATAGTTTTGGAAAAGTTACAGATGGATCATATATGACAATATTAAGTGATGGTATGGGATCTGGTCCTGATGCAGAAAAGGAAAGCAAATCTACAGTAGATTTAGTGGAGAAATTCATGGAGGCTGGATTTGATGAAGAAGTAACAATTAATACAGTGAACTCTATAATGGGAATGAAATTTTCAGAAAGTGAAAAATATGCCACTTTAGATTTAAGTAAGATAGACTTATATAGTGGGGAAGTTAATTTTGTGAAGATAGGAGCAGCATCAAGCTTTATAAAAAGAGGAGATCAAATATTAGTGGTAGATTCTAAAAACTTACCCTTTGGTCTTGTTGATGAAATGGAGTTAGATGTAATAAAAGAAGAAGTAATGCCAGGTGACATTTTAATAAGTGTTAGTGATGGGATTTTAGATATAGATAAATTAAATAGTGGAAACTTTATTTGGCTTAAGGAATATTTGAAAGATTGTTGTACAGATCCAAGAGAATTATCAGAGAATATTTTACAAAAAGCTATGACATTAAGTGATAATATGCTTAAAGATGACATGACTGTATTAGTTTCTAAAGTATATGCTGTTTAATTGTAAAACTGCTGTATATTAAAAATGCAGCAGTTTTTATTGGGTAGATTCTTTCTTTTGCCACTATAAATATTTACATTTAAAATGAATATAAGGTATTATAATAGAAGTTGTATAAAAAAATAGGAAGTGTTAATTTTGAAGAAAAAAATATTATCTTATATTATTGATAATAATCTTATAAAATCGGGAGATAAAATATTAGTAGCTCTTTCAGGAGGACCCGACTCCTTATGCCTATTAAATATATTAAAAGAATTGAGAGGAGAACTTGGTATAGAAATTGGAGCAGCTCACTTAAATCATCTATTAAGGGGCGAAGATGCTTTTAAAGATGAAGAATTTGTGATTAATACATGTAAAAAAATGAATATTTCTTATTATGTAAAAAGGGTTGATATAAATAAATATTCAAAAGAACATAGATTATCTTCTGAGCTAGCTGGAAGAAATGTAAGATATGATTTTTTTGATGAGATATTAAAAAAAGAAGGATTTAATAAAATAGCTACTGCTCATAATGCTAATGATCAGGCTGAAACTATAATTTTTAGAATGATGAGAGGCACTGGACTTGAAGGGTTAGGTGGAATAAAAGTTTGTAGAGAGGATAAGATTATTAGACCTATATTGTGTCTAACTAGAAAAGAAGTTGAAGAGTATATAGAAAAGAAAAATCTAAATCCTAGGGTTGATAAGACTAACTTTGAAAAAATTTATAATAGAAATAAAATAAGATTAGATATAATTCCATATATTCAGGATAATTTTAATGAAGATATAGTTAAAACTTTAAATAGAATGTCATTATTAATACAAAAAGACAATGCTTTTATTGAGAGATTGTGTATTAAAGTTTATAATGAATATTGTAAAAAGGATAATGACAATAAATTTTTTATATTAAATAAAAAATTGTTTAGAGAAGATGAAGCTATAGTAACACGAATTATAAGAAGTGCTCTTGTTGAATATTCTAAATCTCATTATGATTTTGAAATGAAGCATATATATGATATTTTAGAATTATCTAAAAAAGAAACAGGAAAAAGTATAAATCTGCCTAAGAATATATATGTAGAAAATATATATGGCGATATAAAAATAAGTAGTAAAGTAAAAGAAAATATTAAAAGTAATAAAATAGAAACTTTTTTAGATAAGAAAAACATAGGTGAAGATACCATATATTTTAATAATTATGAATTTGTAATGAGTATTTTAAAAAATAAATCTAATAATTTACTAGATTTAAAAGAAAATAATTTAGTGAAATATTTTGATTTGGATAAGATAGAAGAAAACATTTTATTTAGAACAAGAAAAAATGGGGATAAAATTACACCTTTAGGGATGAAAGGTCAAAAGAAATTAAAAGATATATTTATAAATATGAAAATCCCTCAAGAAGATAGAGATTTAATACCATTAATTTGTTTTGATGATAATATAGCGTGGATTGTAGGATTAAAAATATCAGATAACTTTAAAGTAACTAATAATAGTAAAAATATATTAAAAATAGTAGCTAAAAGAAAGGAATAGAAGTTATGAGAGAAGATATACAAGAGATATTATTTGATGAGGAAACTTTAAATGAAAAAATAAAGGAGATAGCAGCAAAGATAAGTGAAGATTATAAAGGAAGAGAATTAGTTGTAGTAGGAATACTTAAAGGATCTGTGTTATTTGCAGCAGAGTTAATTAAAAACATATCTATACCATGTGAAATAGATTTTATGGCTGTATCAAGCTATGGAAATTCTACAGAAACATCAGGAGTAGTAAGAATTTTAAAAGATTTAGATTATAGTATTGAAGGTAAGGATATTTTATTAGTAGAGGATATTGTTGATAGTGGAATTACTCTTAGTTATTTATTAAAGTATTTAAAAGCAAGAAAAGCTCATACTATAGAGATAGTATCTTTATTAAACAAATCTGCAAGAAGAACAGCTAAAGTTGATGTAAAATACATAGGTTTTGAAGTACCTGATGCATTCATAGTTGGGTATGGTATTGATTATGCAGAAAAATATAGAAATTTACCATTTATAGGAGTATTAAAACCAGAAGTATATGAAAAATAGAATTTACAATTTATTGTAATTGAAATAGTGCTATGGTAAAATTAAAATCATGTATAAGAAAGGGGGGCCTTGAATGAAAAAATATTCAAGTGCAGCTTTGTGGACAGTAGTTTCGATTATGCTTATTTTAGCATCAGTTGCTATGTGGGAAACAGGAAAAGGCTCAGATAGTATAATATATAGTTCGTTCCAACAAAAATGGAATCAAGATCAAATTGAAAGTATTACTATAAAACAAGACAAAATGACCGTTGAAGGAAAGACTAAGGATGAGAAAAGTTTTGTTACAGTAGTTCCAGATGATTTAATAACTTCTTTAATTAAAGAAAATCCTAAATCAGATGTAAGAATAAGCTTTGAACAACCATCTAATAGTGGAATGTGGCTTACAACATTAATACCAAGTGTTTTATTAGTTGTTATTTTCTTAGTATTTTTATTTGTATTTACTCAACAGTCCCAAGGTGGTGGCGGCGGAAGAGGCGTAATGAATTTTGGTAAAAGTAAGGCTAAAATGGCGATGCCTGATTCTCAAAAAGTCACTTTCAAAGATGTTGCTGGAGCTGATGAAGAAAAAGCGGAATTGGAAGAAATTGTTGATTTCTTAAAGACTCCATCAAAATATATTGAGATAGGTGCAAGAATACCTAAAGGTGTACTATTAGTTGGACCTCCAGGAACTGGAAAAACTTTACTAGCTAAAGCTATATCTGGTGAAGCAGGAGTACCTTTCTTTAGTATATCAGGATCTGACTTCGTTGAAATGTTTGTTGGTGTTGGTGCATCAAGAGTTAGAAGTTTATTTGAGGATGCTAAAAAAAATGCTCCTTGTTTAATATTTATAGATGAAATTGATGCTGTAGGAAGACAAAGAGGTGCTGGTTTAGGTGGTGGTCATGATGAAAGAGAGCAAACTTTGAATCAACTTTTAGTTGAAATGGATGGATTTGGAGCTAATGAAGGAATAATAATGATAGCTGCAACTAACAGACCAGATATCTTAGACCCAGCTCTACTAAGACCAGGTAGATTTGATAGGCAAGTTCTTGTAGGAATACCTGATGTAAAAGGAAGAGAAGAGATTCTTAAAGTTCATACAAGAAAAAAACCACTTGAAGAAAGTGTTGAATTAAATGTATTAGCAAAAAGAACTCCGGGATTCTCAGGAGCGGATTTAGAAAACTTAGCTAATGAAGCAGCGCTTCTTGCAGTAAGAAGAGATAAGAAGAGAATATCAATGCAAGATATGGAAGAAGCTATAACGAGAGTCATAGCAGGTCCTGAAAAGAAGAGTAGAGTTATAACAGATCATGATAAAAAATTAACGGCTTATCATGAAGCCGGTCATGCTGTTGTTATGAAGTTACTTCCTAATTCAGATAAGGTACATGAAATCAGTATAATTCCAAGAGGAAGAGCTGGAGGATATACAATGCAACTTCCTAATGAGGATAGAGCTTATACATCAAAATCTAAGCTTAAAAATGATATGGTAGGTTTACTTGGTGGAAGAGTTGCAGAGCACTTAATACTTGGAGATATAAGTACTGGCGCAAAGAATGATATAGATAGAGCAAGTGCTATTGCAAGAAGCATGGTTATGGAATATGGTATGAGTGATAAAATTGGTACTATATCTTATGGTTCTGATGATAGTGAAGTTTTCTTAGGAAGAAACTTAGGAAAAGGTAGAAACTTTAGTGAAGATATTAGTTCTAAAATAGATCATGAAATAAAAGATTTTATAGATGAAGCATATTCTAAAGCTGAAAAATTATTAAATGAAAACTTAAATAAGTTACATGCAGTAGCCGGGGCTTTACTTGAAAAGGAAAAGATCGAAGGTAAAGAGTTTGAAGAAATTTTTGCAAATAACTAAAGTAAAGAGATTTTTAAAAGATATTCTTTTAAAAATCTCTTTTTATTATAAATACAAATGATACAAAATTATAATTTTATAAAATTTCTAATATATACGAATGATAAAATTGATAAAATGTTAAATATTCGAAAAAAATCTTTTGACTTCTATAACAAAATGCTATAATACAATTAATAGTAAGCTAAAAATTAATGTAATAAAGTATTGGAGGGTTTTTGATGAAGACGGATATAGAAATTGCACAAGAAGCAGAAATGTTACATATTAGAAATGTTGCAGAAAAGTTAGGCTTAGATGAAGAAGATATTGAGTACTATGGTAAATATAAATGTAAGGTTTCTTTAGATGTATATGAGAAAGCTAAAAATAATAGAGATGGAAAATTAGTGTTAGTAACAGCTATAAATCCAACTCCAGCAGGAGAAGGAAAATCAACTGTTACAGTAGGTTTAGGAGATGCTCTTAATAAGATGGGTAAAAACACTGTCATAGCATTAAGAGAACCATCTTTAGGTCCTGTATTTGGAATAAAAGGAGGCGCTGCTGGTGGTGGATATGCACAAGTAGTTCCCATGGAAGATATTAATCTTCATTTTACAGGTGATATGCATGCTATTACATCTGCTAATAATTTATTATCAGCAGCAATAGATAATCATATACACCAAGGTAATGATTTAAGGATAGACTCAAGAAGAATAATATTCAAAAGAGTTATGGATATGAATGATAGAGCATTAAGAAAAATCATTGTTGGTATGGGTGGAAAAATCAATGGTTTTGTAAGAGAAGATGGATTCACTATTACTGTAGCTTCAGAAATAATGGCTATACTTTGTTTAGCTAGTGATTTAGAAGATTTAAAACATAGAATGGGGGATATACTAATAGCATATGATTTAGATGGAAATCCTGTATATGCAAAACAGTTAGAAATTCAAGGTGCTATGGCATTATTAATGAAAGATGCGATTAAACCTAATTTAGTTCAAACATTAGAAAATACTCCAGCATTGATACATGGTGGACCTTTTGCCAATATAGCACATGGATGTAATTCTATAATGGCTACTAAATTATCACTTAAATTAGGAGACATAGTAGTAACGGAAGCAGGTTTTGGTGCAGATTTAGGCGCTGAAAAGTTTTTTGATATAAAATGTAGATATGGAAACTTAAAACCTTGTTGTGTAGTTATAGTTGCTACAATTAGAGCATTAAAGCATCACGGTGGAGTATCTAAAGCAGATTTGAATATTCCAAGTGTTGAAGCACTAAAAGTAGGAATAGCTAACTTAGAAAAACAAATAGAAAATATTAAAAAATTTAATATAGAACCTGTAGTAGCTATAAATAAATTTGTTAATGATAGTGATGAAGAAGTTCAATTTATAAAGGACTTTTGTGAAAAGTTAGGTGTGAAAGTAGCGCTTTCTGATGTTTGGGCAAAAGGCGGAGATGGCGGAATAGAATTAGGTGAAGCTGTATTAGATGTTATAGAAAAAGATAAATCTAATTTTAAAACTCTTTATGATACGGATAAAACTATAGAAGAAAAGATATTAACTATAGCAAAGGAAATCTATGGAGCTGATGGAGTTATATATAGTAATGAAGCTAAAAAACAAATTAGTGAGTTAGTTAAGTTTAATTTAGATAAATTACCTATATGTATGGCTAAGACTCAATACTCATTATCAGATAATCCAAATTTATTAGCTAAACCACAAGGATTTAATATTAATGTTCAAGAAATTAGAGTATCTAATGGAGCCGGATTTATAGTAGTTCAAACAGGAAATATAATGACTATGCCAGGATTACCAAAAGTTCCAGCTGCAAATAAGATGGATGTACTTAAAGATGGCGAAATAATTGGATTATTTTAATTTATATGAAACCCTTGACAAATTAATGTGAATTGTTAAAATTAAATTGTTATTTTAAAGTAAATTACTAAATTAAGGCAGCTTTAGGGCTGCTTTTAATTTTAATATTATTAAGGTGGTGCTTTTAATGATTCTACTTGTAGATGCGGGCAATACTAACATAGTTCTAGGTGTATATAAAGATAAAAAATACATAGCGAGTTGGCGTATTTCCACTGAAGGAAATAAGACATCTGATGAGTATAGTATACAAATAATGCAATTATTTAATTTAAGTGATCTTAACCCAAAAGAGGTTAAAGGTATTATTGTTTCATCAGTTGTTCCCAATATTATGCATTCTTTAGAAAATATGTTAAGAAGATGCTTTGGTCAAGAACCTATAATAGTTGGTCCTGGAATAAAAACAGGTATAAATATTAAATATGATAATCCTAAAGAAGTAGGTGCAGACAGAATAGTTAACGCAGTTGCTGCTTTTGAAATTTACAAAAGACCAGTCATTATAATAGATTTTGGTACAGCAACAACTTTTTGCGCTGTAACTGAAAATGGAGATTATTTAGGAGGTTGTATATGCCCCGGGCTTAGAATTTCTGCAGATGCATTATTTGAAAGAGCAGCTAAACTACCAAGAGTAGAATTAGAAGTACCTAGAAAAGTAATTTGCAAAAATACAGTTTCGAGTATACAATCTGGTGTATTATTTGGATACATAGGTCAAGTTGAGTATATTGTAAAGAAAATGAAAGAAGAAATGAGCGATGGAGTAGAGCCTTATGTTATAGCAACAGGAGGTTTAGCTAATTTAATAGCAAACGAAACAGATGTAATAAATAAAGTAGATTCAGATTTAACATTAGAGGGATTAAAAATATTATACAAAAAGAATAGGGAGTAAAACAAATGAAAATAGGAAATCTGAGTTTTGATAATACTGTTTTTTTAGCACCTATGGCAGGTGTTACAGATCTATCATTTAGAGGACTTTGTAAGGAAATGGGTTGTGGACTAGTTTGCACTGAAATGGTTAGTGCAAAGGCTTTATATTATGGGAGTGAGAATACACAAACTCTACTTAGAGTCTCTAATGAGGAGTCTCCAGTAGCAGTACAAATATTTGGACGTGAACCTGAAATAATGGCAGAAATATGTGAAAAATATTTAAATCCAAGAGAAGATGTTTGTATTATAGATATAAATATGGGATGTCCAGCTCCTAAGATAGTAAAAAACAAAGAAGGATCAGCACTTATGCTAGAGCCAAATTTAGCTTATGATATTGTAAAAGCAATAAAAAAAGTTTCTAAAAAACCTGTAACAGTAAAGTTTAGGAAAGGATATGATGATGAACATATAAATGCTGTGGAGTTTGGAAAAGTATTAGAAGAAGCTGGAGCAGATGCAATAGCTGTTCATGGAAGAACTAGAAAGCAAATGTATGAAGGTCACTCAGATTGGGAGATAATAAAGAAGGTTAAAGAAGCAGTCTCTATTCCTGTTTTAGGGAATGGAGATGTATTTTCACCAGAAGATGCAATAAAAATGAAAGAATTAACAAATTGTGATGGAATACTTGTAGCAAGAGGTAGTATGGGTAATCCTTGGATATTTAAACAAATTCAAGATGCATTGAATGGAAAAGCTGTTGGAGAAATTTCTTATCAGGATAAAATTAATATGTGTATAAGACATTATGAGTTAGCTATTAAAAATGATGGAGAATACAAGGCTATAAGAGAAATGAGAAAACATGCTTCTTGGTATATAAAAGGACTTCCAAGATCCACAGAAATTAAGAATCAAATAAATATTCTTAATGATAGTGATGAAGTTATGAGTATTTTAGAACAATATAAAAATACTTTATAAATAAGAATTATTGTAAAGTTATTAGAATATGATAGTATTGATATCAATGTTATGGAGAATTTTATTTATGGATACTATTTTATATGTATATTTGAATAAAAAACGTATATATAATAAATATAATTTCTTTACTAAAATAATTGACGTATTTAAAACAAAAAAATTAAAAGATATAAAAATAGAGGAATTGGGTATTCTTATAAAAAGAGTAGAAATTCCATCTAATTTAAATGATATTGCTTACGAAAAAAATCTATCAAGGATATTAACTAAATATAATGGAAAGTATGATGAATTAAGTTTGAATGGAAAGAGCTTGTATAATTTAAATTATGCAAGTAAATTTCAAAAGGAGTTCATTTCGTATAGTATAGTACAAAGCATAAGGTTTGTTTTAATGAACCTTAATAAATCTATTAAGAATTCAAATATATTAGTAGATATTGATGAGGAAAACTTATTAGTAAGCATACTTAAAGAATTGGCTAAAGAAGGCAGAAATGTTATTCTGCTGAATAATAGCATTAATAAAATAGAAAAAATTAGAGAAACTATTATGAGTGAATATGGATTATCTATAGAAGTAATATTACGAGAAAGTAATTTACCAAATATAGATTTTGTTGTTACATCTAAAAATAAACAATATGACTGTAACAATGTTTGGTATTTAGGGGATTTTCCAACTAATTCAAATAAAGGCATATATATAAATAGTATATTATACAAAGTTCCTTGGAATATATTGTTAAAAGAAATGCCTCCACAATTAATAGCTTCTATAATTAGAAAACAAAGAAATAGTAGTATATGTGAAATGTTAAAAAGTAATGATATTACACTTGAATCAATACTGTATAATGATGTGGAAATCATATTAGGCAATCAGTAGGTTTGTTGACATATATGATACCCTGATTTATAATTAGTTAATGATTTTGAGTATAATGCCTGAAATAGGCACTTAAATATAAAAAAATTTAAGGTGATTGAAGGGGAGTAAAATATGAGTGAACCAAAACAATACGTAATGACTTACGAAGGTGTTAAGAAATTAGAAAGTGAATTAGAATATTTAAAAACTGTAAAAAGAAAAGAAATAACTGAAAAGATAAAAGTTGCTTTGGGTTATGGAGATTTAAGCGAAAATTCAGAATATGATGAAGCTAAAAACGACCAAGCATTTACAGAAGGAAAAATACTACAATTAGAAAATAAGCTTAAGAATGCAGTTGTAGTTGATGAATCAGAAATTCCAAAAGATATAGTTTCAGTTGGGTCAAAAGTTAAAGTTAAGGATTATGATTTTGATGAAGAAGTTGAATATTCAATTGTAGGTTCAGCAGAAGCAGATCCTATGAATTTTAAAATATCAAATGAATCACCAGTTGGAAATGCTCTAGTAGGAAAGAAAATTGGTGATATAGTGGAAGTTATAATTCCAGATGGCGTAAGCAAGTTCGAAATTTTAGATATACAAAGAGGCTAAAAGGGGAACCAAATAAATTAAGAAGCGATTAACGGAGGGATAATATGTCAACTGAGGAAATGAATATAAGTGAATTAGAATCTCAGTATAACGAACAAGAAGCATTGAGAAGAACTAAATTAGCAGATTTACAAGAAGCTGGTAAGGACCCTTTTGATGTTTATAAGGTAGAAAGAACTCATACATCAGAAGAAGTTAAATCTAATTATGAAGAATTAGAAGGAAAAAATGTAACAGTTGCAGGAAGAATAATGTCAAAGAGAGGACAAGGAAAAGTTGTCTTTTCAGATATTCATGATAAAGATGGAAAAATCCAATTATTTATAAAGATTGATCTTGTAGGAGAAGAAAGTTTAAAATCATATAAAACTTATGATCTTGGAGATTGGGTTGTAGCAACAGGAGAAGTATTTACTACAAAAACAGGAGAAGTATCTGTTAAAGTATCTAACTTTGAATTAATATGTAAGTCTTTAAAACCATTACCAGAAAAATGGCATGGCTTAAAAGATCCAGACTTAAGATATAGACAAAGAGAAGTTGATATAATAACTAATCCAGAAGTAAAAGAAACTTTTATAAAGAGAAGTAAAATTATTTCAGGAATTAGAGAATTTTTAGATACTAAGGGTTTCTTAGAAGTGGAAACTCCAATACTTGCGCCAATTGCAGGAGGAGCAGCTGCTAAACCTTTCGTTACTCATCATAATACTTTAGATATAGATATGTACTTAAGAATTGCAACAGAATTATATCTTAAAAGATTAGTTGTAGCTGGATTTGAAAAAGTATATGAAATAGGAAGAAACTTCAGAAATGAAGGAATGTCAGTAAGACATAATCCTGAATTTACTGCTATTGAATTATATGAAGCATATTCTGATTATAATGATATGATGGAAATAACAGAAAATATGGTTGCATATGTTTGTGAAAAAGTAAATGGAACTACAAAAGTTACTTATCAAGGTACAGAAATAGACTTTATGCCACCATGGAGAAGAGTAACTATGGTTGATGTTGTTAAAGAACATGCAGGTGTAGATTTTACTACAATAAAGTCTGATGAAGAAGCTCAAGCTATAGCAAAAGAAAAACATTTAGAATTTGCTAAGCCTTTAAATACAGTAACAAAAGGTGAAGTATTAAATGCTTTATATGAAGAATTTGGTGAAGCAAATATGATTCAACCTACATTTGTTATGGATTATCCAGTTGAAATTTCACCTCTTACTAAAAAGAAGAGAGGAAATGAAGAATTTACTGAAAGATTTGAAGGATTTGTATTCGGAAGAGAATTATGTAATGCTTACTCAGAATTAAATGACCCTGTAGTTCAAAGACAAAGATTTGAACAACAAGCTAAGGAAAGAGAACTTGGTGATGACGAAGCATATATGTTAGATGAACAATTTATGAGTGCGTTAGAAACAGGTATGCCACCAACAGGTGGAATGGGAATGGGTATAGATAGACTTATTATGTTCTTAACAGATGCATCATCTATAAGAGACGTAATATTATTCCCAACAATGAAACCACAAAAATAGTATTAAATAATTTAATTTTATTAAAAGTCCCATATTGTAATGTTATGGGACTTTTGACATATAAAAGATTATTAATTAAAGGATAGTTTTGAATGCGATTTATATGTATAAGTAAAATTCCTATGTTATTTTATCTATTAATATATCAACATAATATTGAAAGTTAGATTAATTAAGAAAAAATATAAAAAAGGGTTGCGATTTATAAAAAATCTGTTATAATAGTAAAAGTAATGACGTTCCGCGATAGCTCAATGGTGGAGCACTCGGCTGTTAACCGATAGGTTGGAGGTTCGAGTCCTCTTCGCGGAGCCATTTTTTTATCTAAAAATAGTGTGAATTTAACTATGTTTATATAAGATAATAAAATGTATAGTTTTTAATAGGAGTTTTATAAAAGTAGATAAAGTCTATTTTTATAAAACTCTTTTTGATGTAATAAAAATAAATTACTAATATTCATTTTATTTAGGTAATAATTAAAAAAGTCCATTTACAATGCCACTTCACCTATTGCATATATCAACACTGTTTTAAAACATAGCCTATTAGTAAAATGTAATTTATAAAGAATTAAAAAAAGTTTCAAAAAGGGGTTGCAATATTATAATAATCTGATATAATAGTAAAAGTAATGACGTTCCGCGATAGCTCAATGGTGGAGCACTCGGCTGTTAACCGATAGGTTGGAGGTTCGAGTCCTCTTCGCGGAGCCATTTTTTTATCTAAAAATAGTATAAACTTAATCATGTTTGTATGAGATGATTAAATATATGTTTTCTAGTAAGAGTTTTATAAAAGTAGATAAAGTCTATTTTTATAAAACTCTTTTTCATGTGATAAAAGTAAATCAGTAATGTTTATGTAATAATTAAAATATTGAATATATATCTATAGATATAAAGATATTAGGTTACAGAAAGTATAAAAAAGTTATCAGCTAAAATGTAAATTATAAAAAACAAAAAAGTTCAAAAAGGGGTTGCAATATTATAATAGTCTGATATAATAGTAAAAGTAATGACGTTCCGCGATAGCTCAATGGTGGAGCACTCGGCTGTTAACCGATAGGTTGGAGGTTCGAGTCCTCTTCGCGGAGCCATTTTTTTTATCTAAAAATAATATAAATTTAATCATGTTTATATATGATAATAAAATACATAGCTTTTCTTAGGAGTTTTATAAAAGTAGATAAAGTCTATTTTTATAAAACTCTTTTTTGTTTCAATAAAAAGAGTTTATATTTTAAAATAACATATATATTAAGAATAGGAGGTTTTTTACTTGACATCTAAAAGCCTTTTGATAAAATTAATATATAATTGAATATACACAGTGAAAAAGATTAGTAGTTTTAATGTTTTTTTAGAGAGATGATGTTTGGTGGAAATCATTATAATATTAAAATGAATGGAACTTTTGAGTGTAATGAGAAGAAAGTCGGGCTTAAGCTAAGAAGGGTGGAACCGCGGAATTAATATTTCGTCCCTTTATGGTTATAGGGCTTTTTTTATTTTATGAAAATAAATTGGAGGTAAGAAAGAATGGCAGTAGAAAAGACAATGGATAAGATTGTAGCTCTTTGTAAAAATAGAGGCTTTGTATTCCCGGGATCAGATATATATGGTGGATTGGCGAACTCATGGGATTACGGTCCTTTAGGAGTAGAATTTAAAAATAACGTTAAAAAAGCTTGGTGGAAGAAGTTTGTACAAGAAAGTCATTATAATGTAGGACTTGATTCAGCTATATTAATGAACAGTGATGTTTGGGTAGCATCAGGTCATGTTGGTGGATTCTCAGATCCATTAATGGATTGTAAAGAATGTAAAGCTAGATTTAGAGCTGATAAAATAGTTGAAGATCATATGACTGAAAATGGTGCAGAAGTAGCATCTGCTGATGGCTGGACTAATGAACAATTAAAAGAATACATTGAAAGTAACAACATAGTTTGTCCTAAGTGTGGAAAGATGAATTACACAGACATAAGAAAGTTCAATCTTATGTTTAAAACATTCCAAGGTGTTACAGAAGATGCTAAATCAGAAATTTATTTAAGACCAGAAACAGCTCAAGGTATATTTGTAAACTTTAAAGCTGTACAAAGAAGTTCTAGAAAAAAAGTACCATTTGGAATAGCTCAAATAGGTAAATCATTTAGAAATGAAATTACTCCAGGAAACTTTACGTTCAGAACAAGAGAATTTGAACAAATGGAATTGGAATTTTTCTGTAAGCCAGGAACAGATTTAGAATGGCATAAGTATTGGAAAGATTATTGTTGGAATTTCTTACTTAATTTAAATGTAAAAACTGAAAACTTAAGAATGAGAGATCATGGTGAAGAGGAATTGTCTTTCTATTCTAATGCAACATCTGATATAGAATATTTATTCCCATTTGGTTGGGGTGAACTTTGGGGTATAGCTGATAGAACAGACTATGACTTAAAAAAGCATCAAGAACATTCAGGTCAAGATTTAAATTACTTAGATCAAACTACTAATGAAAAGTATATACCTTATGTTATAGAACCATCATTAGGTGCAGATAGAGTTACTTTAGCATTTTTAATTGAAGCTTATGATGAAGAAGAATTAGATGGAGGAGATTCTAGAACTGTATTACATTTACATCCAGCACTAGCTCCATTTAAAGCGGCTATATTACCACTTTCTAAAAAGCTTTCAGAAAATGCTTTAGAGGTGTATTCTAACTTAAGCAAAAAATTCAATATTGATTTTGATGAAACAGGAAGTATAGGAAAGAGATATAGAAGACAAGATGAAATAGGAACTCCATATTGTATAACAATAGATTTTGATACATTAGAAGATCAATGTGTTACTATAAGAAATAGAGATACTATGGAGCAAGAAAGAATTAAAATATCTGAATTAGAAGTTTATATAGAAAAAAGCTTAGAATTTTAATTTGAATTTTTTTATAAAGTAATATTTGTTATAGGTCATTTTAAGCTAGGACAGTTCTTAGTTTAAAATGACTTTTTACACATGTGATAAAATATGAAAATAATAATGTTATAATTTATAACATATGGGGAATTTTAATAATATATAAATAGTATAAGTTATAATCATATTTGTTTGGAGGCAAAACATGAAAG
The DNA here is from genome assembly GCF_023845705.1 of Clostridium sp. ZBS15. Taxonomy (NCBI): domain Bacteria; kingdom Bacillati; phylum Bacillota; class Clostridia; order Eubacteriales; family Clostridiaceae; genus Clostridium; species Clostridium sp. ZBS15. The sequence goes on along the minus strand of NZ_JAMQHY010000044.1, from coordinate 3,311 downwards.
ATGATTTTAAAAAATTTAAAGATTTTATATACAAAAAAAGAGTTGGGGTTGTAGGAATAGGAGTAAGCAATATTCCTCTTATCAATTTTTTAATTAAATTAGGTGCAGAAGTAACAGCATTTGATAAAAAAACAGAAGAAGAATTAGGAGAAGTATCTTCTGATTTTAAAAATAAAGGTGTAAATCTAGAGCTTGGAGAGAATTATTTAGATAAACTTACAGGATTTGATGTTGTTTTTAAAACTCCATCTATGAGAATAGATAGTGAATGTCTAGTTAAAGTTAAAAAAGAAGGTGCATATGTAACTTCTGAAATGGAAGAGTTCGTAAGATATTGTAAGGCTAAGATATATGGAATAACAGGAAGTGACGGAAAAACTACTACAACTACTATAGTATCTAAAATGCTACAAGAAGAAGGATATAAAACTTGGGTTGGAGGTAATATAGGAACGCCTCTATTTTCTCAAATTGAAGAAATAAAGGCAGAAGATAGAGTTGTACTTGAATTATCAAGTTTTCAATTAATGACTATGAATCTACCAATGGATATAGCAGTATGTACTAATTTGGCTCCAAACCATTTAGATATGCATAAGGATATGCAAGAGTATATTGATGCTAAGAAAAATATATTCTTATACCAAGACACTAATAATATATTAGTAATAAATCGTGAAAATGAAATCACTTATGGATTTGAAGATGAAGCAAAAGGAATAGTAAGAGAATTTAGTTCTAAGAGAGAAATAAAAGATGGTGCTTACTATAAAGATGGGATTCTATATGTAGATAGTAAAGAAGTTTGTAAAAAAGACAATATAGTTATAAAAGGTATGCATAATGTAGAAAATTATTTAGCTGCATTTATAGCTACTAAAGATGATGTATCTATAGAAAGCATGAAAAAAGTTGCAGAAAGCTTTAACGGAGTTGAACATAGATGTGAACTTGTTAGAGAAATAAATGGAGTAAAGTATTATAATGATTCAATAGCTTCAAGTCCAACTAGAACACTAGCAGGTCTTAAAGCTTTTGATAAAAAGGTTATATTGATAGCAGGGGGATACGATAAGCATTTATTGTTTGAACCATTAGCAAATGAAGGATATCCATATATAAAGGAATTAATCTTATTAGGTCAAACTAAAGAAAAGATAAAAGAAGTGTTTAAGAAATTAGAAAACAATACAGGAATAAAAATAAACATTTCAGAAGTAAGTACTTTAGAAGAAGCAGTTGAAAAAGCACAAAGTTTAGCAAAAGAAGGCGATATAGTTACATTATCACCAGCTTGTGCATCTTTTGATATGTTCCCTAACTTTATGATTAGAGGAAATAAATTTAAAGAGATAGTTAGTAATTTATAATGTATTATTTTAAAAACATCTAGATAATTTAGTATAAAGTTCATGTACAGAGGAAATCATTTTAATATCAATGAAAAGTAAAAACAGAATGATTTAAAACATAGCCCAATAATAAAGAAAAGACTGATGATACTAGAATACCATCAGTCTTTTTGTCTAATTTTTTGCAGAAAATTGATAATAATATATATTATTAATATTTATAGATTTTTCATAAAATATTCCTGAGCTAGTTAAATAATAATTATTTAGAGATTCAGAAATATACGGCTTTGAATCAACTTTAGAATTAGGTAAATCTACAGATAAAGAATATAAATAATTTGAGTCATCATTATTTATGAAAAATAATTGATTATTTATAGACTTTAAATTCTCTCCACGTAAAGTTGAAATTCTTTTTGATTCTAAAGTTGTTATATTTAATGAATATAATGTTTCGTTATCAGATGTATTAAAAAATAAGATTTCTCCATCAAATGGAATAAAACTATTAGCAGTATAATCAGTTAATTTAGTTCTATTAGTACCATCATTTTTAACGTAATAAAGCTTTGAATTATCACTTAAGTTTTGATAGATTAAAAAATCTCCATTAACTATAAAAGATCCAACACTATCTAAAGATAATGCAGAAGATGTATTTTTACTTATATCATAACTGTATAATTTCTGATTATCATTTTTATTTATGTAAAATAATTTATCGTTTGAAGAAATTAAACTATAAACAGAATCTTTATTTAAAGAGGTATATGTTTTATCAGAAACATTTATAGAAGATAGTCCATTGCTATTACTTCCATCTGCAAAATAAAGAGTACTATTTACTAAAGCTAAGTCACCAGTATAATAATCAACTAGATCGTTTAAATCACTACTTTTCAATATATCCTTTGGAAGAGGAGCATTTATCATTGAAATTCTATTGTTCTCATCTGGATTAGGAAATATTAATGTATCATTGTTAAATACAAATGGACAACGAAAAGAAGTTGAGTCAGTTAATATAAATGGTGAAATTGAATTGGATGTTAACTCGCTGGACGAAGAAATTGTTGAAGTTGATTTATCAACGCTTTTTTTTTCTTCTTGTTTAGTACAACCTACTATAAACAAAGTAGAACATAATAAAAGTAAGCTTAATATTTTTTTTATCATAAAAAATCCCCCCAAGTAGTATATTAAAGGTTAATTTAATAATTTTTATTAACATTTATAGTATTAATATTATGATAACTTACGCAAAGAGTAAAGAATATATGTAGTGTTTTAGGGTGGTAAAATGTAATGTGGGAATAAAAAGGCAATAACTCACCCACGTGTATCAATATATGTAAAAGTTAAATAAATGAAGGTAAATAGAGAAAAATTAGTTTAATTTATTATAATAAGCTAAAATAAATGTATATAACAATACATAATCATGATATCATAATATCCGTTGTGAGCGATAAATAAATGTCGAAGCAACAGTGCAAAATTAGTTGAAAGTTGATTAAAAATATTTGAAAAAAATGTTGACAACTAAAACTGATAATGTTATTATAATAAAGCGGTCGAAAGACAGCGAAGATCTTTGAAAATTGAACAGAACAAGAAACATTAAAATAAACCAGCAATTCTTTATTTGAGTAAGTCAAGATTAAACTTTTTATTGAGAGTTTGATCCTGGCTCAGGACGAACGCTGGCGGCGTGCCTAACACATGCAAGTCGAGCGATGAAACTTCTTCGGAAGTGGATTAGCGGCGGACGGGTGAGTAACACGTGGGCAACCTGCCTCATAGAGAGGGATAGCCTTTCGAAAGGAAGATTAATACCTCATAAGATTGTAGTTTCGCATGAAACGGCAATAAAAGGAGAAATCCGCTATGAGATGGGCCCGCGTCGCATTAGCTAGGTGGTAAGGTAATGGCTTACCAAGGCGACGATGCGTATCC